>DYLU01000063.1 GCA_020721905.1 Leptospira biflexa
GCATAAATTTACAGCCCCTTCAGTACCAGGATATAATTATCCAGTATCAAAAGATTAACTGCTTAAAAGAAATTTTACATGTAGGCCATTCCCCTGATTTTTCCGCTATATATGATATTACACCATTACTTGAGAAAGCAGCAAAAGGGGGAACCCTATTACTGGATGAAATTTTTAAAATACGATTGTTTTTGGTTGGACAACACAGAATTATATCTTTTTTTAAATCCTTACACTATGATACATCTGTTCTAACAGAACTTCATTCAATTAATGAATGTACACAACTTTTCAGACTATTGACAACATCAATAACCGAGAATGGCAATCTTAATGAGAATACCTATCCCACGTTACGGAAAATAAAAAAAGACATCAACGAAATACGCAGTACCATAGAAAAGAATCTTACTGACATCATACATTCACAATCTTTTCAGAATGCATTACAGGAAAAGATTTTCACAGTAAAAAATAACAGATATGGAATACCGGTTAAATCATCTCACAAAGGGAAAATTAAAGGTACTGTTTTAGATATATCTTCGTCGGGTGCAACTTTATTCATTGAACCTGAAAGCATTCATGAATTGAACAATACATTATTATATAAAGAAATAGAATTTCAGCGTGAAATAGATAAAATACTCCAGATTCTTTCCAGTGAAATTGGAGCCTGTGTGCATGAATTAAAACATAATGCAGCCATTTTAGCCTATCTGGATTTCTGTGTATCCTGTGCACGTTTTGCCATTACCTACAATGCACATACACCAGCCGTTTCACCTTGGCCCCTTTTAGAATGCATTAATGCAAGACATCCACTTCTTGCAATTCTTCTACGTAATGAGGTAGTACCCTGTACCGTAGCATGTGGCAAATCATTCAACTGCCTCATCATATCCGGTGTTAATACCGGTGGTAAAACAGTTTTGCTTAAAATGTTAGGGTTGTTTGCACTTATGGTACGGCATGGTCTTCCCATTACAGCTAACCCTGATTCAACTATTGGGTATTTTGAACATATTTTTGTTGATATTGGTGATGAACAGAATATTATGCAATCCCTTTCCACTTTCAGCGGTCAGATTCAAAATATTGTACAAATACTCAATCATGCCAATGAAAAAAGCCTTATTTTGATAGATGAGATAATTGTTGGTACTGACCCAAAACAGGGAGCAGCCATTGCTCAGGCAGTGCTGGAACATCTTGTTGACAAAAAGTCAATCATAGCTGTTACCACACACTACTCACAACTTAAAGAAGTTGCATCACATGATAATCGTTTTGAGAATGCATCGGTAGTATTTGATGTTCACACCATGAAACCAACATACAAGGTTCTTCCGGGTATACCCGGTGCCAGCTACACAATAGAAATAGCTAAGAACTTATCGCTACCTGATACAATTATTAACAAGGCACTATCGCTTCTTGATGCAACATCCCAATCTGTTGATGCTCTTCTTTCTAAAATTACAGAGCAATCGCACGTTCTGCAGCAAAAGGAACAGGAACTATCGCTTTTGAAAGAAGAACTGCAAACATTACAGCAAGAATATAATAAAAAAATCATGGAATTGCAAACAACCATTGAAAAAGTCACTAGGGAACAGGCCACTTCTTTTATGAATGAACTGCAGGAATATCGCACCATGATTGTCAGCAGAATCAGAGAAATACAATCAATGTCTATGAAAGATGCAAATACTCTGATACAGGATATAACTCAATTGCAGAGAAAGGTTAAGAGCACCATTACATCATTGCACAAACCTCAGGAAAATTCTGTACCCTGCAATAGTGAAACTGCAGAAAAAGGTATACGGGTGTATATACCTTCATTACAGCAATACGGTACCATTGAAGAAGTAGATACCAGGGAACATACAGTTAAAGTAAGAATTGGTTCTATTGCCAGCAGGTTCCCTTTTGATAACGTGTACTGTATTGCAGAATCAAAAAAACCTGCTGCCACAAAAAAGAAACAGTCCGTTGCAAAAGAAGAAACAACGTCAGTACCTCTTACCATCCAGACACAGTACAATACCATTGACCTGCGTGGTTTACGTGTTGATGAAGCGTTGTACAGGTTGGACAGCGAACTTGATGGTATGGTCAAAAGAAATGTTCCGACTGCAGTTGTAATACATGGGCATGGCACAGGATCACTGAAAAAAGCAGTGCGTGAGCATGTAAAACATTCATTCTATGTTAAAAATTTCCGCCCCGGTGAGCCGGAAGAAGGCGGTGACGGCGTTACCATCATTCAGCTGCGTTAAAGACCAAACCCTAATTATTGTAGAGCGCATATAACCGCTTCATAGCCTGCTAAAGTTAAGATACCATTACGCATATTATTTTTTTTGTGTGTTGAAAGCAACACTGTGTATTTATTTTGTAATGTAATTTGTTTATCTCTTGATGAAAAGTTCAATGCAACAATGTATTGCATATTTCCCAAAGAACGTACATAACACATAACATCATCCGGTGCAGGTAAAAATTCTATGTCACCGGCATATAATACAGGGTTTTGTTTACGCAGTGCAATCAATTGCCGGTATAAAGTTAAGATTGAATTTTCATCCTGTTCCTGTGTTCCTACATTTACTGCCCTGTAATCAGGATGTACGGGTAGCCACGGCCTGACTTTTGAAAACCCGGCAAATTGGGTTGCATCCCATTGCATGGGTGTTCGGGCTCTGTCACGCCCTTTATGAAAAGGCCAGTACTTTTTACCTACGGGATCCTGTATATATTTTCGAGGTATATCCCCGTCAACCATACCTATTTCTTCGCCGTAATATATAAACGGAGTGCCTCGTTGTGTCAAAAGTAACACAGCCAAAAGCTTTGCCTTGTCAATATTATTTTTTGCCATGCGTGTTATTGCCCGTGACTGATCATGATTGGACAATACATGACAGGGCCAACCTCTGTTTCCAATTGCAGAGTACCATTCTATCAGTATATTCTTTAACTCATTGCTTTTAAAAGAAGCAAATATTGTAGAAAAATTAAAGCTCAGGTGCAGTTCATCATTATTCCCCAAAAACAATGCAGGGATAGATGGATCTTTCACACCTTCATCAAGGTAAATTTCACCTATACTCATAATATCGCCGTAACTGTCTAACAAAACACGCATTTCCTTGAGTATATCGTGCGTTTCAGGTTGATTCCGGTCGAAAGTATGTAATTGCTGATCATGCCTGCGGGGGTTAGTTAAGCGCAGCTTATACGGGTTATTCCTGAATTGTCTGCCCTTAACCAGTAAATTAATAACATCAAACCTGAATCCCCTGACTCCCATATCAAGCCAGAATTTTAGCACATCAAACATTGCTTTTTTCACGTTTGGATTACGCCAGTTTAAGTCGGGTTGCTGTTTTGTAAACAAATGAAGGTAATATTCTTTTGTATTATCATCCCATTCCCATGCCCTTCCCCCAAAAGCTGCCATCCAGTTATTGGGCACTTTCCCATTTTTGCTGGGATGCCATATATACCAGTCTCTTCTGGGATTGTCTTTTGATGAGCGTGATTCCAGAAACCAGGGGTGCAAATGAGAGGTATGATTAAAAACCATATCCATGATAATTGCAATATTTCTTTTTTCTGCTTCTTTTACCAGACGTTTAAAATCATGGATGGTACCAAAAACGGGGTCAATATCGCAATAATCACTGACATCATACCCAAAATCATACATTGGGGAACGATAAATTGGCGATAGCCAGATACCATCAATACCTAAATCTTGCAGGTAATCAAGTGATTGGATAATCCCGTTTATATCACCAATTCCATCACTATTGGAATCTTTAAAGCTGCGGGGATAAATCTGATATATTACCCCGTGTTTCCACCAGACTTTTTCCATGGATGTTTTAATTATTCGTAATCCCTTTCTTTTGATTCTTTGACTTCCTGTTTGCTCACAGACTTTTCCATCTGAGCTTTTACATCATCAGCTTTTCCCACGGCCTGTAAAGCCTTAAAGTATGCAGCGGCTGTTTCATATACAGCCTGATCAATCCTTTCACGAATTTTTGCATTTGAATAATATTCCTGTGCCATTGCATCCTTAAAGGGCTTGAATAACTTTTTCATGTTACCGCCCTTCATGTTATTGGATAGTGCATACTCCTCCATTTTTTTCCATAAATCCATTGATATTCCTTTATCAGGATTCTTTTGATATGAAGAACCCTTTTCCACTGCAACACCATATTCATCAGTATCAATACCCCATATCACATTTTGCCAGGTTGTACCAACATTAGCTTTGAAAATCCCATATTTATAAAACTTCCCAACATCCTCTATGGCTGTTCCTGTTGTCCCATGTTGAGCAATTCCAACACCCCATGGTGCCATTGCCTTGTAGGTATTGAAGGTTAATTTTAGATCAATATTTCCCCGCACATTGCCATGTGTGGTACCATTATTGATGGCAATTAAATCAGGGCATTGCCCCAACTTTGCCAGTGCCTCCACAAGTGTAACAGCCTCGCATACTGAAGAATTGCTATGAGCACCGCCAATCTCACCAACTTCAGATTCATACATAAGTCCTGCTCGTATAACCTGTTCACTTAAAAGAGCACTCAATGCAATATTCTGTTCCATTGGCAAAAAAGAACAATCTATTGAAAATGAACCATAACCCGCCTCAATAGAAACTTTTATAAGGGAATCAGCTTTATCAAATGCTTTGCGGGTTACATTCTGTACTGTGGTATGATCTCTGTGGCAGGTAAATGGAACAGCCTTTTCACCAATATTTCCCATTTTTTCATTCAAGGTTACTACCAGAGTAATAAAATCTTTAGGTGTCAATCCTGTATACCCACCGGTTAAATCGCTTTCGGATAATGCCAGTTCATATATCACCGGTGACTGTAATTCCATGGAAGCTTTTATCAATCCGGGAATAGCAATCTCATGCCGTGTATTAACAGCCATCACAACCCAGTGATTTCCTTCTTTCATTGCAGATTGCATAATAGATTTTCCGTTTACATGCATCACTTGGGAATCGGGAAATGCTTTTTTAAAATTTTCAGGACGCAAATCTAATAGACTCATATCTTATCTCCTTTTCAAAATTGTCAAAATGGAACTATATATCTCAGTACATACATGATCAGCTTTAATAGATTCCAGGTAGCAAAAAAATGCAAGAAATTTTTATTATTTATGAACAAAATACGATACAACTATAAGTTAGTCTTAATTATTTTGCTATCATTTCAACTTTTGTAAATGATAAACAACAATGCACACAGATATTTTACCCATGACAGGCAGTTTTGGATTACATACGATTGCGTTTAAAAAGCTTGAAAAATATTCTCATGCATTTTCAGGTTTAATTATTTTTTTATGTGGCTTTGCCATCAAATTTTTTGGTTTATAGCATCTTTAGGCTATGTTTAACCCGTTATTTGCGTAATTATAGCATTTCCATTTTCATACAGTATTTTTTGCAATGTTGTTTGGGTTAATCCGTATTTCATTAATGTATCTATCTCCAGCTCACGGGGGAATATAATATTGGGAAAATCAGATCCATAAAGAATTTTGTTTTGATATTGTTCTAAGATTTCAGGATCCTTATGGAAAGCCCCTTCATAATCAGGTAAAAACACAAACGCGGTATCCATCATAATATTGGGATAATCACCTAAAACTGCTAAAAATTCATCATATTCATACGCACCCATATGGGCGATAGTTACCGGTAAATCAGGATATTGCCTTAATAATTTCTTAAATCCGCCAACCCCAACAAATTCGTTCCCCACCGGGCCAGTGCCAACATGCATCAGGATGCGCTTTTTATATTGCAGTACCGTTTCATACAGTGGAAAAAGGCGTTTATCATAAGGATAACATTCCTGAACCAAAAGCTGCAACTTAAATCCCAGTACCTTTGGATGAGTAATAAAATCTTCAACAATTGCGATATCATCATCGGGATGAAAAGCACCAAAGCAATACACGGAATCATGTTCATTCAGAACCTTCAGATTCCAGTCATTTAAATGCTTTGCAACACCTTCTCTATGAGCATAATTTGAATACACAATTTTTTCAACACCACGTTCTTTAAGATGTGCAATACATTCCTTGTAGTACAGGTGGTAGATAACATCCCAACCATAGTCTTTAACAAAAGATTTCCATATAGCATCAAACATCCTATCAGGGAACAGATGTACATGAAAATCAATGATTGAATATGGATACGTGTTCATTTTTTACCATATTCTTTGCGATATTGTTTTGGCGACATCCCGGTCATTTTTGAAAAAACCGTACAGAACGTAGTATTGGAATTAAAACCCACAGCAACCCCAATAGATAAAATAGACCTATCAGGT
Source organism: Leptospira biflexa (assembly GCA_020721905.1). Classification (GTDB taxonomy): domain Bacteria; phylum Spirochaetota; class UBA4802; order UBA4802; family UB4802; genus UBA4802. Next base: position 6,396 of record DYLU01000063.1, read on the forward strand.
TCTTCCAGTAAAAGCTTTTGAGCCTCTTGTACCCTGAATTCATTAACAAAGGTGTTAAAATTTTTCTGTATATGTTCATTCAAAATTTCTGACAATTGATGGCTGCTTATATTGAGTTCTTTGGCTAAGTCTGGCAGCGATAGTTCCTCATCAGCAAACGCTTTTTCATCTTCCATGATTTCATATAATCGCTGAATAATTTGCTGTATATCCAGCCCTTTAATTCGTGAACGTTCATATCGTGCCTTCATAGCCTCGCTTTTTAATAATTTATTATAATCGGGATGTCGCTGTGTAACAAGATACACAAACGTCATCGCTGTATTGGCTATAATTACTGCCCACTCCACTATTTGTAATGAAACAAATGCACCATACACACATATTGCATTGGATACAACTATGGATAACGCAAAGATGTAGCCCATCCGCGAAACGCCAGGCACGGCATCCCATTTTTTGTTATTCCATACGTATGCCATGGTTATCAAATTAGGCAGCATAAACGTTATAAGATATATATTGGGAATTATAAAAAGCAGGTATACCCCTTTATCATAAAGGGGGAGCTTGTAGAAACTGTTACTTAGCAAAGGTAATCCAGGGAAACATGATGCACCGCAAGAAATTCCTTTCATGCAAAGAGGCAACAGCAAATAGAATATAGAAATTATAGATGGCAAAAATACAATATAATAGATTTTCTTTACATCAAAGAGGCTTGTTATTATCCAGGTGTATCGCATCACCATAAGTGGCGGAACAATAAAAATTACAGGAATTGAAGCAATGCTTACATAGTAACCAATAGCGGAGCTATCGAACAAACCTGATGAATAGATGCATATTTGCATAAGCCAGATTCCCAAGCCAAAGAAAGAAACTGCATATAGTTTATTAATGGTTACAATTTTCTTCTGCACAAACTGACCCAGGGCAATAATCACTGAAAAAACTGAACCATAGAACATAAAAAAATGTAATACTGATGCGCTGCTCATAAATATTCAAAATTATATAATTATAATTTTAAAATTATAAAACTTTCAAAGTTATAACTCTGAAAGACTTTTAAACATGTATATGATATACTCTATTTAATATTATACAATACCATCCGGCCGTTATTTTGATTTACCGGATGTAACCTATCACGGGAGGTTATTTTATGACTCGGCATCAAAATGTCAATTATGAAAAAGAATTTGATGAATATCTGCATCGGGAGAAGCACCTTGCCTTGATGGTGCTTAACAGGGCAAAAAAATTTGGAGATTCCAAAATTGCTGTACACCATAAAGCATATGGGACATGGGAAGCTTTTACCTGGAAGCAATTGGGCACATTAATTGAATCTGCCGCAAAAGGTTTGCTTTCATTTGGTGTAAAAGAATTTGAGTTTGTTGGCATTTTTTCAAATAACAGGGTTGAATGGGCAGTTGTTGATTATGCTTCGTTTGCTGTACGTGCATGTTCTGTACCTGTTTATGCAACAAACTCAGCTAAAGAATTAGAATATATTGTCAATGATTGTGGAATACGTATTCTTTTTGTTGAAAAACAGGAACATTATGATAAAGCAATAAGTATTCTTAATTCATCCAAAAACCTTGAAAAGATAATAGTATTTGACCGTAATTGTAAAATTGCCGATGACCCAAGAGTCATGTTATTTGATGATTTTATTACAATGGGCAGCAATTCAGGACTTGATGAAAAATTACAGGAGCGCTTGTCAAATGTACAGAGTGATGACCTTTCTACCCTCATCTATACATCAGGTACAACAGGCGAACCAAAAGGAGTAATGCTTACCCATAAGAACTGGTTTGCCATGCTTTTTGGAACTGGTTATCATATACCGGTTGAACCTACAGATGTTAATCTTGCTTTTTTGCCACTATCGCATGTTTTTGAAAGAGCATGGAGTTATTTTATTCTTTGTAATAATGCACAGGTTGACTATTGCCATGATACTAAAGCGCTTCTTGAATTTTTACAAGAATCACGTCCGCATTTTATGTGCAGTGTACCGCGAATGTGGGAAAAAGTATATGCTACCATTATGGATGGTATTAAAAGCGCATCACCTGCAAAACAGAAGCTCTTTAACCGGGCACTTACCATTGGCGGCCAATACCAGTATTTAAAAAAGGATAATAAATCAATTTCGCTTGGTTTAAAGTTTAAACATGCATTAGCTACTAAGTTAGTATTACACAAGATTTGCAACCTTTTTGGAGGAAGAAACAAGGTATTTAATTGTGGCGGGTCAGCATTTTCAGGGGAAATAAGCGAATTTTTCTTTAAGGCCGGAGTATTTATTTTACAGGGATATGGTATGACTGAATGTTTTGTTATCTGTGTATCCAATCCCGAAAGAAATAAATTTGGGACATGTGGACCTGTAGTACCTCTTATGCAGGTAAGGATATCACCGGAAGGCGAAATTCAAGCAAAGGGGCCAAGCATGACGCAAGGATACTGGAACAAACCAGAACTGACCAAAGCACTTTTTACTGACGATGGATGGATTAAAACCGGTGATATTGGGTTTATTGATAGTGAAGGATTTATAACAATTACTGATAGATTAAAAGACCTATTTAAAACTTCTGGTGGGAAATATATTGCGCCACAACAAATTGAAATGTTATTCAAAGAAGATATCTACTTTGAACAGACTGCAACAATTGGTGATGGGCGTAAATTTGTTTCAGCTTTAATTGTTCCTGCGTTTGAACAACTGGAAAAATGGGCTAAAGATAATAATATTAGCTACTCTTCACGTGAAGATATGGTAAAACATCCAAAAGTCATTCAATTCTATCGTGAAAAGATTGATTATTTAACACGTGATTTAGGCCAGGTAGAAAAAATAAAGAAATTCACACTGCTTCCTCATGAATTTACACAGGAAAATGGTGAAATGACACCCACTCAGAAAATAAAACGCAAAGTCATAAATGAACATTACAAAGATATTATTGAAGCAATGTATGCTGAATAAAAAAAACGCCGCTATTATTTATAGCGGCATTTTTTTTAAAAAAACTACCGAATCAATTGACTTTTAGTATCTTTTTTTAGTATATTTTAGATTTAATAATATTATTAAAATTTAAAAAAGGAGTTTTCGTATGTACAATATTAAAACCATTATAACAATAATTTTTATTTTTGTTACATCTCTTGTTTTTGCTCAACATCATCACGGTAAAGGTATGATGTATCATATGTACGATAGCAAAACAGAAGTAACTATTGCCGGTACAGTTGAAGATATAATTACGGAAAAACATCCATGTTGTGGTTCAAATATGGATCATTTTTATATCAAAGTTAAAACCGGCAACGATACTGTAAAAGTTTTTCTTGGCCCAACTGATTATGTAAACAAACAGATAACACTGAAAAAAGGTGATCCGGTTACAGTTTTTGGTTCCAAAACAACAATGGCTGGACAAACTGTAATAATTGCTAAAACGATTAAAACAAAAGATAAAGACGTCACTTTTAGAAATAACGATGGCACCCCAAAATGGGCAGGCCAGATGATGAAGTAGTACTAATCGAATAAATATTTACTTTGTCTTTAATCTATAAACACCATCCCATTTTTTAGGTGGTGGATTTTTAGCAAATTCTTTACAGCGTTCTATATATGTTTTGCATGGACCATCGTCAGGGACTATGCGCAATCCTGCCTTAAAAGCAGATTGCGCATCATCCCATTGCCTGTTTCTGAATAGTTCTAACCCTTCATTATATTTTTGAAGCATTTGAAACATATAATCCGGTAGTGTTCCTTTTTTCCCTAATAATTCATAGACTTTGATGGGTTCTTCCTTACCCACAACACGTATTAAATCCAACTCACGTGCATCAACTATATCTTTTACCCGCTCATAGGTGGTTTCACTGATCATTGCATATGTTCCATAGTATTTATTTGCTCCTTCCAATCGTGAAGCCAAATTCACAGCATCACCCATCATTGTATAGTCCATACGTTGACGTGAACCCATGTTCCCAACAACAGCATCACCGGTGTTAATGCCCATACGAACCCTTAATTCAAATGTTCCCTTTTTACGCCATTCTTCACGCATTTCAGCCAATCGTTTCTTCATGTCAATTGTAGCCAAACAAACTCTTGCTGGATGATCTTCAAATGCAAGAGGTGCTCCAAAAAATGCAATTATTGCATCGCCTTCATATTTATCTACTGTCCCTTCATATTTTAATATTATATCAGTCATTTCGGACAAATATTCATTAAGCAGTGAAACAAGTTCTGGTGGTGTTAATTTTTCTGAAATAGAAGAAAATCCGGCAACATCCGAGAAAAAAATACTGATATTACGCAATTCACCCCCCAATTGCAATTTACCAGGATCTTTAATAAGTTCTTCAACAACACGTGGTGCCATATATTTTGAAAATACTTCTTTTATGTATCTTTTCTGGCTTTCTTCGCTCATAAACTTTATACCTGCAATAATTAACGAAGGAAGAACAATAGCCATTGAAACACCAAGCTGATCTAAATAAATATATTGCACTGCAAAAAGGGTAACGTTAATGATATTATATATAAAAAATGTGCTGACTATGGCAATAATGGTCCCTATTGCTTTTAACCGCTGTACTGTCACAACCATGGCTATTGACAAAAGCATGATTAAAAGGTAAACAATCCATTGCGGCACCTGTTGTATGAATGCATTATGCAACACTGTGTTCACAAAATTATGATATGTTCCAACCATTAAATACTCTGATGATACGGGAGTAACGCCAATATCATGGGATGCTGTAGCAGTGAGTCCAGCAATGCATGAATGGTATTTAATATTATCCACTTCAAGAACCAGACGGGCTGCATTGATAAAATTAATAAGGTTATTGCGTGCATCCTGAAGCTGAGAATCTTTGGTTTCCTCAAATTGTTTTGTAATTCCCTGCAGCTGCTCTTCCAGGTTTTTGATATATCCTGATTCAATTTCATATATTTGCTTCCGCGTTTTTTTTATCTTTTCCCACAATGAATTCCTGTCTTCAGGCTTTTTAGATGCCTGAAAAGTATTTTCTAAATTTGATAATTCACCATACAGCCGGCTTCGCTGTGCATTTTGTGATTGCACTTCCTGTTCATCAAAATATTCATGAATAGTTTCTTTTAAATTGGGATACTCAAGCAAGGCATAAAAAGGAATATGATGAAATGTGCTTGCAAAATCACCGCTCCAGTGTATGTAGGTCATACCATTATCATCTATTGGGATGCTATACTCTTTCTTTTGTAACGTGATTGGATCAATAGCATTGCGCATTATGATGTATTTACCATGCACTATCTCAACATCTGTCATTTTTACATTCATCAAATCCATTAACATGACCATGGCCATGTGAAAATATATCCTGTCATTAAACACACGTATAATCCGTATTCTGCGTGCAATGCCATCGTTGTCAAAATCACTATCTACATATCCAAAACCTTTTGCTGACATCACAAGATCAGGTATAGGGTACTGTATAATCACACGGGTAGGATCAACATACCGTAAAAATTCTTTCTTCTGATTTTCAGGAACCGGTATGGACGCAATTTTTTCAAAGCGTGCAATTGATTCCTTAATTTTTTGTTTTTCGTCAGGGGATAATTTAGCTTCGGTAAGGGGACGGTTTAAAAATGAAAATGCCAAAATAACATTATTTTTGGCGATAGCTTCGGAAAAAAGCGTATCGCTGTCTAAAATTGCCTGATTTAATTCTTCATAGGTTATTTTTTTTCCTGCCTTTACTTTTTCTTCCACAATTTTTAAAATTTCAGGCTGTGCATAGCGCGGCGATTTATCCATGAACTGAATATCAAATGTAATCTGTTTTGGATAAAGATCCTTGATTACCTCCAATCCGTTTGCATAGATATACCGTGGCCATGGGAATTGCCCTACATTGTTTATACTGTTATCGTCAATATCAAGAAATGTTAAATATTCCCACTGTGGCAACTCAGGTTTAATTTTAAAACGGACATCAAACAGCTTATATTCAAACAGCCGGTACACATCCGTAAATAAAAATCCTATTATAAGCAAACCAATAACCAGGCCTGTTACCCCCCCCCAGAGCGGATGTGATTCAATGTTTTTTTTAACTGTATCAAATGTTAATTTCGGCATACTCACCTGCATTAGTGTTATTATATTTAAACCATGCGTAATAAACGATATTTATCAAAAAAGAGGCTATTTATCTCTGTTACGCAGAGACTTTCACAGAGATAGAATCCCCGCAATGTAGTTTTTTAAATATTTTATTATTTGCTCATTACAGAGAATGAGTATACAGGAACTGTATAATTTTTACAAGCATAATACCTGAAAGAAAAAAGAAAAAAATTAATTTTTATATAGAGGTTAACATTGAACAGGAATATAAAAAACACAATTTTTAACTTTTTTATAAAAATTTGTAAAAATTTTTTCAAAATTTCTTTCTAAAGCGTATTTATATGTAAGTAGGTTACTATATAAAAATTTAATAACTTGACACTATAGTAACTGTTTAGTATAATTTTATATGAAAGGAGATTGTTATGGGCATGCATTTATCGGCTGAAGCGTATGAAATCATAAAAAGACTTTTAAAGGAAAAGACGAAGCAAAAAAATTGCTGAATGCACTGGAAGAGGCAATAGTGATAAGTGTAAATGACACATGGTACAGAACAAAAGAAGAGTTAAAAGCAGAAGTATTTGCTGAATTTGCCACAAAAAAAGATCTGGGACAATTACGGATTGAGTTATTGGGCGAAATGAAGAAAGATAAAGCTGAACTCATAGGATTGATGAAGCAGAATATAACTGAGCTTCTGGGAATAATGAAACAGGATAAAGCTGAACTCAAGGGGCAGTATGATGCATTGTACCAGAAAACTGAAAAAGATAAAGCTGAGATCATAGGAATAATGAAACAGGACAAAGCTGAACTCAAGGGACAGTATGATGTATTGTACCAGAAAACTGAAAAAGATAAAGCTGAACTCAAGGGACAGTATGATGCATTGTACCAGAAAACTGAAAAAGATAAAGCTGAGCTTTTATTAAAAATAGAACAACTCAATAAAAAATTTAGTATGTATTTTTTAACATTGCTCTTTGTGATTATATTTTTAAATCAAAATGCCCTGGAATTCATTGCTAAGTTATTGGGTATTTTAAAGTAGCAAAAATATTGTTTATGCTGTTTTATCGGTATTTGTCAGTGTGCATTGTTGATATAATTCCAATTTATATATAACATAATGCATTGTCTTAATAAATGATTCATCTATGGGGTATCGATTAGTGCCAATAGTGGGGTCAATCATCATTGCCTGCAATGAAAATGTACTCATTAGTGGCAAAGCTTCGGGTGAAACCGCATTTGTTTCTTTTTGAGCATTAAATTGTTTCTTAAGTGTTGAGCATGCCACCGGAACTATCGCCCCATATTTATTTTTCATAAAACTAAAACCAAATAAACGGCACACCAATGGCCTGTAAAAATACACACTGCAGCATCCAGCCTCATTGCTATTGGCATTATAGAAGGGGAACTTACCAGTCTGTGTTTTGTTCATCCAGAAGCGATATGTGTTTGTTTCATAAAGGTGTATACATACAGGCAGCATCTCCAGTACAGATGCTTCAATATTGACCGACGATGCGGCACAGCATATACAGCATCCCCTGGGACACTCCATTGAAAATGCTGTCTTTACCAAACGCGTATTATGTTCTATTTCGTTGTATAGTGTTAGTATTGGATGCAATTGAGGAAATATTGAATAATAATTTTGACCAAAATACATGGCACGAAACTGCATATGTAGATTAGAAAATTATTATGCCATATTGATAGTATATGCACAATACCTGTCAAGAATTTTATTGGGCAACCGGTTTACTGTCCTGCCTGGCTTGCATCTTGATTGACCACAGCGATGTTTTCTTTCTTTCTAACTTGGAATAAATGCACCCACAATATTTCTGGCGGTACATGCCGTATTGTTTTGACAGCTCAATAGAATGCTTGTAGCCCCCATCAGCTTTAAAATCCGATTCAATATATTCAACCTGATACTTTATTGATAATTCTTTTCCAATTTCATTTATTTTTTGCGCATCTTTATATGGGCTCACAGTTAATGTGGTGCATACTGCTTCATAATTGTGTTCACGTGCGTAGCGGAAAGTTTCTTCCAGACGAAATGCATAGCATGCATAACAGCGCTCTGAACGCTCCCCGTAAAACCGGTAAGCCTTTATTGCATTAAACCATTCTTTTGGATTATATTGTGCGATAGTTACAGGGATTGAATTCACCGTGCAAAAGTATTCAACTTCCGCAAGGCGCTTTTGGTATTCGCTCCGTGGAGATATATTGGGATTGTAAAAAAACACATGTACGTCATAGAATGACGAACACACAGAATACACATGCGTAAGACACGGTCCACAGCATGTGTGCAGAAGTATTTTTTTTGGTTGTGTATTACTCACTTAAGATATTTGTCAATAATGCTGTTTAGTTTTTTAAGTTTTGCCGGGTTTACTTTGCCATCAAGCCATAATAAAAGATCAGCATTGACACCACGCGTACAGTTATATTCGTGGTGAATGACAAAATTGGCTATTTCAAATTTAAGCTTTTCAAATATCTCTTCGGCAATGCAAAGATTTGATGGTTCAGGTCCAATGCAATCAGCTATTTTTACAATGACTTCATGTTTATTGATTGCTTTAATTTCCTCACGGTAAGGTTCATCAAAAATGCATTTGGCCAAACAGATATTATCATTTGGGGATAAATACCATCCATTTACCCCAAAAGAAGCATTGTTCTTTTTTTTCATTTACCTTTACCTCATACAATGGCAAGATAGTATTTTTAAAATATCATTGTTTAATTAGTAAAAAATATATAAAATATTTCTTCAATTGTCAATTATTAATGTCAATTTTATTGACATAGTATAAAAATATTTTTGTTTTTTTTTGAAAAAGCGTAAGTGTTATGTGTTCTGGCCCCGATTCATCAAGCACTATTTTTGTTTAATTTATAATAATTCTTTAAAGCATCCTTAGGCGAAATATATCCAAGTCTTTAAAGCATCCACTCGTTGTTATACAACCCAATACATTCACCAATGGCTTTTTCTGCCTCCTCAAGCGTTGCAAAATCATGTAA
>DYLU01000064.1 GCA_020721905.1 Leptospira biflexa
ATACGCTATATTTACCGAAAGTCAACGCAAATTACAGGGTTTTTCAGAAAAAAACAATTTAATTTATCACATAAAAACCGGGCCTATAATGATAAACAAGATAGAAATACAGAGAATATTTAAATATCTATCATTCATACAACTGAAAAACATTTGATTTTAAAGGTGATTTCTTGTACGTTGTATTTTTAATTACAGTTCCTGGCAAAGTTTAATAATATCGATACCTGTATTAAGGAATTTGCACGAATGTTAAAATGCAATGGTATCGTATTGGTAATAAAACCTGCGGGTGACATAGATAAGATGAGTTTTGAATGGTTATGAATCCTTTTTGGAAAGCATAGTTGTACAGTGTAGGCTCAATATAGAAATAGAAAAAATTTTACTATAAACTGCAGGAAAGAAAATGGAAACAAAGATTATTGAAAAGTACAACAGACCGGTTTTCTTTTACGGTCTGTCATTGTTAATTCCCTGGGTTTTCTGGTTTGCAGCAGCCTATATCAGCCATATGACGGAAAGAAATAGCCTGTTAATTTTTGCCCAGGCAGGATTGTCCATACTTGGTTTACTGGCTCCGGTATTTGTGGCAGCTTATTTATTTTTACTGGATAAGGAGTTGTGCAGTGACCTGAAAAAGAGAATTTTAAGTCAAAAAGGATTTAGTCCCATATATACGTTATTTGCTTTTTCCTTAATTTTTATTTCAATAGTTATAGCCCAGTTCATTTCATTATTACTTGGACATGGTATTGACCAATTTTACATTTCCGGGACGCCAGGTTTTACCTCGGCAGTATTTTCCCCCTGGTTCATTCTGCTTTTTGCGCCAGTAGTTGAGGAATTGGCATGGCACTCGTATGGTACTGATACTTTACGTCAAAGGTTTAATCTTTTTACAACATCCATGATATTTGCCCTATATTGGGTTTTCTGGCATGTGCCACTTTCCTTTATCAACGGTTACTATCACAGCAATGTGGTGGCTGAAGGTTTATTGTATTCCTTAAATTTTATTTTTAGCCTTTTTGTTTTTGTGGTATTGATGAATTGGCTTTATTACAAAACAAACCGAAATATTTTTATTACTATAATATTTCACTGTTCAGCAAACGTAGCAAATGAGATATTTGCTACTCATCCAGACAGCAAGGTGATTCAAACTGTATTGCTGCTTATCACTGCCATTATCGTTTTAGTCAAAGAAAAAGAAATGTTTTTTAAGAAAATAATTTTAAAATAAGATGATAGAAAAGTGTTATTGAAAAGCTAAGATATATGCAAAGAAAAACAAGACAAGTCTATCTCAAATTGTTGAAAATTACTTTTATTGCTTTAATTTCAGAAAGAAAAAATGAGACATTACAATAAACACCACAACTATTGACTTTGTATTTATTTTACTATACATTATAAGAAATTCATTGTTCCCCGGCTTGACAGATATATAATCCATATACTACAGGAGATTAGCCATGAGATTAACAAAACACATTACTGTAATTGCTTTTATTATAAGTATACTGATTTCATTGCATTGCAGCAGCAACCATGGGACTACAATGTTGGTTATTAATTTAGGATTGCCCCAGGCTCAACGGGCATTATTGTATGAAAAAATAATGCAATTGTTTAACACACCGCTCTATGCTTCCCCACCGTCTAATATTAGCACAATAACTATTAATATTACTGCAGCAGATTTTTCTCCTATTTCAAAAACATACACGCCACCCTTTGGAATTTTTAAGATTGAAGTTCCTTCTGGAATACAGCGCACTATAGAGGTTTTAGCGTATACTCCTTCTGCTACAATTCGTGGAATAACAATTGCTGATTTGGAACCAGGGGAACAGAACGTTGAAATAGATATGCATATTTACAATACCAGAATAATTTTTCCTGATTATTACAATTATAGACTGGTTCAGATGGACGATATGGATGGCGGTGGATTTGCGGCAATTAATAATTCATCTATTGGATTTGCTGGTTATTTTTCTCCTTATGATGTTGATTTTGACGATATTGGCAGGATGTACATAGCCAATTATGGTTTTTCTACAGGTGAGGATGTAGTTATCCGTCTTGATGATATAACTGATACATCATACACATCAATTGGGAATGGTGGTATGAATGGGATTAAGTCAGTGGCTGTTGATAGAAAGAATAATCTGCTTTATTATGCAACAGGAAGCCAGCTTTATCGCTGTGATCTGAATGGATTAAATGTAAAAAATGATTATATAATGACAGGAATATCCAATATTCAAAGCATTGCCTATGCTGATGGCATGGTGTATATTGCCTGTTTGTATGCTTCAGGCGGCCGCATTGTAAAATATAATCCGGCTGATAACGGTCAGGTTGTGGGGTATACGTCGACTACGTTTTATGATGTCTGGGATGCAATTGTAAAAAACGGACAGTGCATTGTTGCAGATAACTACGCATCTACTTCCTATGCCCCTATTATTGCTATAAATACATCTGATTTATCATATGTCAATGGATATGGGAGGGGAACCACCGGCGGCAGTCCATTAGCAGGAGAATTTTGGGGCCCTCACAGATTTGTTGCAATATTGAATGATAAATTTTACGTTATTGATGAAAGTTCTTCAGGAGACAATCTGGTTTCATTTTCTGACCTTGATTTTAATAACTGGAAGCGATATTCTAATAGTTTTGTATTTTTCTCATATTGTTAGCTTGTGAATATAGTCTATTATACATCCGGGATATCAGGCTCAGGGCGTATTGTAACAGGAATTGCTATATATAATGCATTACGAAGGAAACACATTGATTGTACATATACCATGATAACGCATAGCCCTGCAGGATACCTTGCCGAACTTCAGGGGATTAATCATATTTATCTGCCACTTGAGGATGAGTATCAGCTTTCGCAAAAGCATTTTCATTCATCAGTTCTGTATCATACACTTTCATTGTGCAAACCTGATATTGTACTGGTATATTTGCAATGGTTCACTGTCATAAATTTTCTCAATGAGTTTCAATGCGTGAAAATATTTTTAGTTCACCAGGTTGATAAAAAATTTTTTACGATAGACACACCCCTAAGGTTATATGAGTTTAATGCACAACAATATTCTGCTGTTGTTTCTATTGAACCATTTGACTATCCATTTACTGTATTGCCAGTGAATCCGGTGGTGCTTAGAAATCACAACGAAATATTGACAAGAGACGAAGCACAAAAAAAATTACACATGCCTTCGCATGCTAAAGGATGTCTGATATCCATTAGTGGATATGAATCGGAAGCTGCAAGTTATAATAAATATTATGATAGCAGTAGTATTAAACAGTACCATTGTGTAATTGCAAATAATTATGGTTCTGAAGTGCTGTTTCCTGTTATTGATTATTTCAATGCGTTTGATCTTGTTATTTGTGGTGCAGGGTACAACTCATTTTGGGAAACACGATTTTTTCATAAAAAAGCAATTATAATCCCTTTTAAACGACATTTTGAAGATCAGATATTAAGAGTGAAAAAATTTTATGACTATAGTTTTACCGTTAATGGTGCAGATCAATTAGTTGATATGCTTATGATGATGTAGAAATTGAAATATAAAGCAGTAGGGAAAAATTCGTTCAGATTGGCATCCTGCAGTTTATTAGCTCATTTCTAGATTGTTACACCATGGCTTTTTATTTTAAGGAAATCTTTATCCTTTTATAAATTGCTAAAAAAGAATTGACAATATTGTTGGCATTTATAAAATATACCAAATGGTCAGTACAGGAAACAACATATGACAGAAAAAGGGATCAAAACAAAACAGTTAATACTTAACAGCATCATTGAACATGTGCATCTCTGCGGAGTGAATGAAACCAGCATGGGTGATATTATTGCCATTTCCGGCGTTAAGAAAGGAAATCTGTATTTTTATTTTAAAAATAAAGAAGAGCTTATCCTTGAAACATTAAAAGAAGCACACCGGCGCTATCAGGAATACCTGTCACAAAATACCGCACATGTCAGCGATCCTCTGGAAAAAATTGAAGCGATGATTAATGCTGTTGTTGACTATCATACCAGGCGAAAATTTAAAGGCGGATGTATATTCGGCAATACTGCACTGGAGATGGCAGATAAAAGCAGTAAGTACAGGGCATTCATTCATGATGTTTTTTCACAATGGATTGCATGGATAAGGACACATCTTGAGACTGCTATTACAATGGGCCTGATGGAACATAGTACACCGGTACAGGAACTATCGGTACATATTATTGCCGCCCTTGAAGGTGGGATCATGCTTTCTAAGGTTACAAAAAATGCTGATGCCCTCAACGCTGCGGTAAGGGGTATACATGAATTACTCCGTCACTATGAAATAGTAAATGTTAATAACGGAGACAGACATGCTCACAAAGCAGAAAATAAAAGAAAAAGCATTTGAACTGCTCTTTGATGATATTGGGTTTTGTTATATCACGCCTTTTGAGGATCACAAATTGTATTTAACAAAAATTCCCGATAACTATGCCTGGACTTCAGTGCTTGGTCTTCATCTTGATGATGGCTGTAATCCACTAAGCGTTATGCCGAAGGCGCGATCAATTATTGTGTTGCTGGATAATTACTTTCGCCATGGGTTCCCTGAAAGTATGGAGCCGTACTTTGGTCGATGTTACATGGATGATGATCGGGTTACCAGAGATGGACTTGCCGTGCGAATAAAGCAGTTTACTTCATTTTTACGGCATAATGGTTTGCAGGCAAAGGTTACGTTTTCCATACCACAAAAAGCTGCAGCAGCGCGCGCCGGCGTCGGGAATTTTGGCAAGAATTGTCTCCTTTATGCAAACACTGCAGTATGCAAAAGCTCATGGGTAAGTCCAGTAACCATACTGGTGGATGAAGAATTTGAAGCTGATTCAGCGACAGTTGGTATTGGCTGCCCGCAATGGTGCCGCAATGCATGTGTTGCTGCCTGTCCTGCCCGGGCATTGAAGGGCAATGGTGTCATTGATTCCAGACGATGTATTTCGTACCTGACCTATTTTGGTGAGGGGTTAACCCCTATGGAGTTGCGGGAGCCTATGGGATTGTATGTGTATGGATGCGATCGCTGTCAGGAGGTGTGCCCGCGCAATAAACCATGGATGGCACAACAGCTGCAAATCAACGCACGGGTTGAAGCCAGGAAGGAATACTTTGATCTTGTGAAGCTTTTGCACATGGATGAAACATATTTTGTACACTTTATTCAGCCGCACATGTTCTATATGCCAGTGACTGATCTGTGGCGATGGAAGATGAATGTTGCCCGGGCAATGGGTAACAGCCTTGATTGCCGGTTTATACCAGAGCTCATTACTGCTTTTGAAAATAATACTGATTGGCGTATTTTGGGAATGATAGCATGGGCCCTGGGTAAATTAGGCGGTGTTATGGCAAAAAAGGCTCTTGAAAAATGGAGATACAGTACTGCAAACGTGGTGCGTTATGAAATAGAGACGGCTCTTGAATGTTTGTCAAAGTATTGAAAACTCTAATAACAGGAAAACAGGAGTAATATATGGAATCAATAAATCCAACAACCGAGCAAATTGTAATGCTGAAAGAAAAATTGTATAACACCCCTTTTGTCATGATTAATCTTTTAAAGTTTAAAACCAATAACTCACTAGAAAAAAGCCAGCAGTTATACCATCAGTATACAAGGTTGGCATCTCCACTTGTTGATGCATCAGGCGGTAGTGTTATGTACCTTGGTTTGGTGCGCGACGTTTTTATTGGCAGAGATACTGATATGTGGGATGAAGTACTCCTGGTGTATTATCCGTCAGGGAAAGCATTTTTGCAGATGATTGCTATGGATGAATATCAGAAAGCCAATCAGTTAAGGGAAGAAGCTCTTGAAAAGTGTGTATTGCTGATATCAGAAAGAATAATTTAGGCAACATATTATCAAGGCTGCAATGGAATGAAACCGTGATGTTGTGAAAAACATCCAAAAGTTATTATCTTTAAGTAATTCTACTATAGGGTGGTTTATCTGTAATGGTGAGCATGCATCTGGTGTCAGTGATACTATCCCCGTGTTGCCGTGGATGATGTTGCAATGAATACAAATCAACATATAATCATTAAACATAATCCAGCATCTGTCTCCATTATCCTTAACCGCCCTGAGGTCATCAACAGCTTAAGTATTTCAATGATTGATGCAATACATGATGCCTTGAGTGAAGCCATACACAATGATAGGATTTTGTTTATTATTCTATACGCCAGTGGTACAAGAGGCTTTTGTGCAGGCGGTGATATCAAGGCGCTCTATAAGGCTTCGGTAATGGCCGATAGTGCCTTTATAAAAGATTTTTACCAGAAAGAATATGCACTGGATTATATGATTCACACCTATCCCAAACCCGTCATTGCTGTTGCCAATGGAATTACCATGGGCGGCGGTATGGGACTTGCTGCAGGTGCAGATATAATTGTAGTGACCGAAAAAACCATAATGGCAATGCCTGAATCTCGCATTGGATTTTTCCCGGATGTTGGCTCAACCGGCTGGCTTTTTACTACATGTAAAACCGGTTACCCAAAGTATGTGGCATTAACCGGTGATGCATTGCACGGTGGAGAATGTGTTTATGTGGGGCTGGCCAATTACCAGATACTATCGCACACATACAGTCAGCTTATACAGAAACTTGAGCAGATTGAAACATCAAACGATATATGTCAATCAATGGAAACAATAATTGAGCCATATAAAGTGCCCGTGCAAGCTTACGATAGCGATAAGGACAGATGGGTTGCAGATTATTTTGATACTGATGCCGCACTCCCGCGTATACTGGAATCATTAAAGCACTGTTCTTCAGAAATTGAATTGTGCAATGGTGTTTTTTCGCGCATAGGGGAGCGTTCACCAACGTCACTTGTTTTAACAGACATGTTGCTTACTGCCAATAAAGGGAAGATGTTACAGGAAGTTTTTGCGCGTGAATTGAAAGCTGCACTCTACATGACATTGCACCATGATTACCGGGAAGGGGTCAGAACCAGGTTAATAGACAAAGATAACAAGCCGCGATGGGATCCATCAACAATAGACGATGTTGATACTCATGAGCTTCAAAGGGTGATAGATGCCTAAAACGCAGTAATAGCAGTACTCAATGTTTTAATCATGATGTGAATAGTATCCATAGATACACGCTGCAGGTTATCTTTTGGGCTATGCAGGCCGCTTACACCAGCCGCTTCGTTTGCAAAGCCAACGGTAATGGCAGGGATGCCTTCACGCATAAACATGATGGAATCGTCAGTAATGCATTATTGTGCACTGCACCATGCTTAATATCATGAGCAAGCCCCGGGAGGGTAACAACGGATGAAGCATTGTCGATAATATATTGTAAAGATTCATGGGAATATGATACTATTGTAAAATTAATATCGCAATAAAAATTTTATTTTACTCTGTTGGGCTACAGTTTTTGATAATGTATTTACTCTGCAACGACATCCACAAAGGTAAAATGAACGGCATCAACCAGCCCCCGGTTACTCAACCTGAGTTCAGGTATTACGGGTAATCCCAACAGTGCCATGGTCATAAAAGGTGATACCAACCTGCATCCCAGTTCTTTCCATGCTTTTTCAAGATTTGCAACCTTTTTTTGCACCACATCAACCGGTTCATCGGTTAATAGCCCTGCTACAGGAAGTTCAACAAGTGCAAGTACTTTTCCATGAGCAACTGCAATCATTCCGCCGCCTGCTTTTATCAGTTCATTGCCGGCAAATGCCATGTCCTCTTCGTTTGTCCCAACGATCAAAAGATTGTGCGAATCGTGTGCAACGGTTGAGGCCACAGCTCCTTTAATAAAACCAAATCCTTTGACAAAACCAATGCCTTTTGTCCCTGTTGCCTTGTGACGCTCTATTAATGCAGCTTTTGCAATATCTTTTGTTGTATCCGGTGCTATGTTGCCATTAACAACAGGTAAGGTTTCAAATACCAGTTGTGTAATTACGCTTGCTTCTCGTATCTGAATAACACGAACTTTAACCTGATTTTTATTGCTTTTCAGGATAAAATCGTCTTTTGCTAACGTCTTCCCAACATTGACAGTGTTTTTTGACCAGTCAGGGTAGGTTACCTTTTTTGCCGGTGAAAGTATTGTGCCATCTTTTGCAACAAGCTTTCCTCCAATAATGACAGCTTTAACGGTTACTTGATAGAGGTCAGAAAGCAGTACAATATCGGCAACTTTTGATGGCGAAACGCTGCCAAAATCCTTACCCAACATAAAGCATTCGGCCGTGTTAATGGTTACCATTTCAATTGCAGTTATTGGATCAACACCTTCTTCAATTGCGCGCTTTACTATATGATCTAAATGTCCCAATTGCACCAACGTATCCGGATGAGTGTCATCGCTGACAAGAATTGCAAACCTGCTATTAATTTTGTTCTGGGTCAGGGCTTTTATCACTTCTTTTAAGTCGTGCCATGCTGAGCCTTCACGAATCTTTGCATACATGCCAAGGCGCATTTTGGCAAGCGCTTCATCAGCACGTACTGATTCATGGCATGATCTAATACCGCTTGCAACATAAGCGTTGAGCATCTTTCCGGTATCAGGCATTGCAAAATGTCCTGTTACAGGTTTGCCTGCTTTCAGTGTTACCTCAATTTCTTTATGAACCCGGGGAACACTGTTACATACACCGGGAAAATTCATAAGCTCACCCAATCCAGCAACGCCATCCCGCTGCATGGCTATAGCTATATCATCAGGACCAATCTCTGCTCCGGCATCCTCAAGTCCCGGTGCAGCAGGAACACATGATGGAACGGTTGCATACACACGCAGTGGTACATCCTTTGCTTCATCCATCATAAGCTTAACGCCCTTCAGCCCCAGCACGTTGGCTATTTCATGTGGATCCATGAAAATAGCCGTAGTACCGTGTGGAACCACTGCATTGCTGTATTGGGATATAGTGAGCATGCTGCTTTCAACATGTATATGCCCATCCATAAAGCCAGGTGCTATATACATTCCGCTTGCGTCAATAATCTGTGTTTCACTGCCAATACAGTGAGTTGCATCTCCCACCAGTGCAATTCTTCCCTTATAAATGGCAACGTCGCAATGCTCCTGTATTTCCTTTGTATTAACATTGACCAATGTCCCGTTTTTTATGACCATATCAGCATTTTTCCTGCCCATGGCAACGTCTGCAAGCTCCATGGTAATGGTTTCTAAAGGTGTAAAATCCATACAAACCTCCTATTTTATTTTCTCTAAAATAGTATTGCAATCAATGAGCACAACATTATCTTTTTTAGCAATTTTTATCAAATCATCTGTAAAACCGCTTTTACTGAAAAGAATGTACCTGTTATTTTGTTTGTTTTTGTAATATGAAATAGCACATGACTTTTGCTGAAGATCGTTATATACATTAATGCCTATCTTTTTATTGCTCCATTTGCTTTCACCAAACCAGACTATATTTGAATAATCATCCAGAGCTACAATGTCAATCTCACTTTCTTTTGACCACCATCTTCCAATACGATTAAATTGCATCATATCCTTTTTCATTAAAGTATAACATAGTGTTAAACATGCATCTAAAAAATGCTGATGAAACATGATCTTCAAAGTTATCTTTGATTATTTTCAGTAAATAGTCTGTTTGCTGTAATTCAATCCACCGTTTATTTGGGAAAATAAATTTGAACCAGAATGTAAAGTATTTGTCAAAAAGTTTATATAAACCTGACTTGCTTTTATCAGAATTAATTTCTGTTATAGGTATTTCCTTTTTAATTATATTCAGTGTTTGCAAAATTTCCAGATAATGTGATACCATTGTTTTCTTAAAAACCGGTATCATTCACAATTTCTGATACTTTATGCTTATACATTGCAATTGAACGCAGCAAAACAAAGTAGTTACGGGGTTCACGGAATTCTTCACGTAATATAAACTCAACTTCATTGTACAAAAAAGAATGTTTATCTAATATCGATTCATTAATGATTTGAAAGATATCTTTTTTAGGGTCAATCTTTTCTAAATATGCAGGGATAGTTCCAAAAATTGAATAAATTTGTATGATATCACTAAAAGATCTATGAGGGAAAATTTCATGAATTGATAATACATCCATTTCATTAATTTCCATTGATGCTGTTCTTCTGCTATAGAGTGGAGCTTTATAATGAAGCACTTCCCTTTCCATCATTCCAATACTTGAACCCATTAATATTAAGAATATATTAGTATGTTTCAGCAATTCATCTATTCCTTTCTGGAAAATGGATGAAATAACAGGGTTTGACATAACGAGGTATGGAAATTCATCAATAACAAAAATTATTCTTTTGTTTGCTACTTTGTCTTTTAAATATAAAAATAATTGATCCCATGAAAGGAATCCATTCTGGGTTAATACGATGTCATTAAAATATTCACCAATAGACTGGCCCGCCTTCTTTAACTGTTGTTTTTCGGATACCGCATCAGCTAAGAAATAAATTGCAGGTTTGCTTTTTATAAATTCCTTAACAAGACGTGTTTTGCCAACACGTCTGCGTCCATAAATGGGTACAAACTGGAATCCTTCCGTGCTATATAATTTTTCAAGAGTTTGAAGTTCAGATGTTCTGTTAACAAATTTAAGTTCTTCCATACTATGTTATGTACATACAAGCAGTTATACAAAAATTTTCTGCATTCTTAAGAAAAATATCAACTATTAAAAAGTATAATCATGATTATACTTCTGACGTTTCGGCGCTGGAAACTCACCACGCATATTGAACGGCTGTTTTGCTACAATACACACTTCCACTTACTCTGACCATTATACTCTAAAACGAGCAACACCGGTACAATTTATAATATTAAATCTGTTATATCCTGTCAAATGCCTTTGTGATTATGGCTCCATCAGGTTTTTGAGTAAATATGCTAATAACCGGTATTACAACAAATGGCACAAGCATTCCAATACTGGAAGCAATTGGCGAAAGGTTTGCACCTAAATAAAAAAACAGGCCTATAGAAGTAACCAGCCCACTAATCATGCCAGCATATACACCAGAAAGTGTTGTACGTTTCCAGAATAAACCATATAGATACGGAGCCATGAATGACCCGGCAACAGCACCCCATGAAAGCGCCATAAGTGTTATGATAATTGCAAATTCATATCGTGCAATAAAATATGAAATGATAATAAACAGTGCACTTAAAAATCGCATCATGGCAACGGAGTTTTCCTTAGAAATTTGCGGATTAACATGCCCCTTATACAGGTCTATTGCAATAGCAGAGGATGAAACAAGCACCAGCGATGACAGTGTGGACATTGATGCTGATAATATTAACAGTAATATGACCGCCATGAGTGGTTCGGGAAGGTTTTGTGTTAAAAGGTCAGGTATGAGCCTGTCAAAGGCAGGTTTCCCATCAACTGTAGGTACTGCATCATAAAACAGGTGCGATAGCGAACCGGTAAAGTAAGCGCTGACTCCAATGACAAGTGCAAAAATGAATGTGACAGCAGCAGCTTTTTTTATTAAGTTTTCACTTTTAATGGCATAAAACTTTTGTACCATCTGTGGTAAACCCCATACGCCAAACGATGTCATAAAAATGAGAGCGCCAAGCAGTACATAGCCGGGATGCTTGTCAGCTGGTATGTGCAGCGGGTATTTTTGAGCAACCAGCGTAATGCTTTCAGCTATCCCGCCACTTTTTGCTGAAAGGACTAAAACCATGGTGACAGCTCCTGCAATCATGATTATGCCCTGAACAAAATCGGTCAATGTAATGGCAAAATATCCGCCCAAAACCAGATAAATGCCGGTAATGCCTATCATGATGATTAAAGCCAGATCGTACGAGATATGGAAATTAATTTCAAAGAGATGCCCCAACCCTTTAAACACGGATGCAGAGTAGGGCAGCAAAAATATAAAAATTATGATTGCAGCAAACATCTTAATGTATTTGCCGCCAAAACGTTCCATTAAAAATTCGGGCATGGTCATAACATCAAGGTTTTGTGTCATGATTCGTGTACGCCTGCCTAATACCAGCCATACCAGCAATGATCCAAACAGTGCATTGCCAATACCAATCCACACAGCATCAAGTCCAAACACCCAGCCCAGTTTGCCGGCAAATCCAATGAACAGGACTGCTGAAAAATATGATGTGCCGTATGCTAAAGCCGAAACCCAGGGGCCAATAGTTCTTCCCCCTAAAAAGAAATCGCCCAGAGTAGTTGTTTTTTTCATTCCCCAGATTCCAATAACAACCATTACAACAAGAAAGATTGTAAGCAATGAAATTGACCACATAGTATGTTCTCCAGCAATAAGTTTTTACTATATACCTGCAATGGTGGTACAGAATACATGAGCGTGTAATAAATGTAATAAAATAGTTAAGAAGAAATATAATAGCTGCATTTAACAGCAAATATATAAAACGATATTTTTATGAATTAAGATGTATGTCAATGAGAAAATGCTGATAATGATAAATTTGCGGATGGTGTAAAAAATGTGGAAGGTTTTTTTTATGCGTAATAAATAAGAGGCCCCTTTGCAGAGCCTCTTATTGCAATTGATGTATTGTATGCAATCATGTTATTCATTCATTGTGTACTGGCCTTTTAATGCATACACATGGTCATTCCATACTTTGCTGAAGTTTTCATCATCAAGAACAGGTTTTTTGATCATCTTTAATATAAGCTCATTCTGTTTATCCGTGTTCTTCTGACCGGTGTAGAGCCTGGTTGCATACGCTGAAAAATCGCTTACAACAAACTTGAAGATTTCATCAATAATCTCATCTTCAATATTGTAAATCTTCTTGTTTTCGCATATCAGCTGTGTATAAGGTATAAGCGTGAAAAGCTCGCCAACTGTCAGCATGTAATCAATGTTTTTGGTCTGCTTTTCATCAGGTGTTCCCTTAACAAGGAAATTTTTAAAAGCTTCTATCTGCTCCATAAATACTTCTAAATTTTTACTCTTTATACCTTCATACGCTTTACGGTAATCGTGGAACTGTATGGATCCCAATCCTTTGGTTGGCCCCTGATTGAAAAGAAAGCTGTCATTGGATGGGTCATCACGCCGTGGCACTTCGGGGTAATCTTTTGGTTTGAACATGAAGTTTTGTAAAAATTTTACAACCAGTGCCATGTTAACATGGGTGGTTCCCTCCAGTTTGGGCAGCATGCCGATATCGCGGATTGCCATTTCAAAGTATGTTTCCTGCTCAAAGCCGCGTGCTGCAATAACCTCATGCAGAAGCCCAATAACCTTTTCACCTTCCATGGTAACTTTCATTTTCTGGATAGGGTTATAGAGCAAATAACGGCGATCATTTTCATTGGCACTGCGCATGTAATCGCAGGCGCGCAATGCAAAAAGCTTCATGGCGGCAAGGCGTGCAAAAGCTTCAGTAAAAATCTTTTTAACATGCGGAAAATCAGTTACATACATGTTGTACAGGTTGCGGTTAGCTGCGTGATCAATAGCTTCATAAAAAGCATGCTCACATATACCTATGGAAGCCCAGCCTAATTCGTACTTGCCAACGTTAACCGTATTAAGCGAAGAATCCCATGCATGAGGACCGTGTGAAATGATATCGGCCTGGGTTATGGGATAATCATGAAGAGCAAACTCGGCTACATATGCCTGGCGCACACCGGAAGTGCTAATCTTTTTTACGCATTCATAGTTAGGGTGTTTAGTATCAACAACAAAGAATACATATTCGCCGGTATCAGCCATTTTGCCAAAAACTGAAATAAGTGCTGCTGCATTCCCGTTGCCAATGTAATACTTATCGCCGCGGGCAAGATAGGTGCCGTCACCTTTTGGGTAGAGCATCATGTCGGTGCTGTAGATATCAGCGCCATGCTCTTTTTCGGAAAGGCCAAACCCAAAGATGCCGCCATCTTTGAGCAATCTTGCAGCTTTGTGTTTAACCTCTTCGTTTTGTCCCATCCAGATTGGGCCCAGGCCCAAAATGGTAACCTGCCATGTATACCAGTAACACAGCCCGTAAAAGCCTAAAATTTCATTAAACTCTTCAATGCGCCACATATCCCAGCGGGAATCAGGATTGCCATAGCCTGATGGTGTCAGCAGTGTGGCAAAGGCCTGCTCCTTTCTAATAAATTCTAAAAAATCATCATACCATACCGCTGTCTGATCATCTTCCTTAATCTTTTTAAGGCCCTTGTTTTCAAAAAACTCAATGGTTTTAAGCATTAAATTTTTTGTTTTATCGTCGGCATGATGACGATTGTACTTTTTTGGATTAAATAGTAACATTGTTCCCCCTGTTCACCTGTAATATGTAATACAAATTAGTATATACCTGTTAGTATGATTATTGTACAGTATAGCACTACGAATCAAAATATACGTCAATAAAAAAATTAAATAGTTATGTATTCTGCTGTTTTAGAACTATCTCCCTGTTGTTAGTTATTGACAATAACCAATGCATTTGCAACAGTAGCTTAATTGTACTCATGATTTTGTATGAGTCAATAACAATGTATAACACAAGAAAACAGGATCGCAATTCTATTTTTTGCATGGGCGATAGTTTATACATAATATGTGCCAGGAGAAAATTATGAAACGCGCGCTTATTACCGGAATAACAGGACAGGATGGTGCATACCTTGCAGAGCTTTTGCTACAAAAAGGATATACCGTTATTGGCGGATTCAGACGGTTGAGTACACCTAATTTCTGGCGATTAGAGGAGCTTGATATTCTTGATAAGATTGTCATGGTGGAAATAGACATGCTTGATGCTGGCAACCTGGTGCGTGTAATAGAAAAATATAAACCTGATGAGGTGTATAATCTGGCTGCACAGAGTTTTGTGGCACATTCATTTGCAAATCCGGTGCTGACAGGCAATGTAACGGGAATGGGGGTTACAAATATTCTTGAAGCCATACGCATTGTAAATAAGAATATTAAATTTTATCAGGCATCAACATCCGAGCTTTTTGGTAAAGCACAGGAAACACCTCAAAAAGAAACAACGCCATTTTATCCCCGCAGTCCCTATGCTATTGCAAAACTCTATGGACACTGGATGACGATAAACTATCGTGAATCCTACGGGATATTTGCTTCAACAGGGATTTTGTTTAATCATGAGTCCCCATTACGCGGCATAGAGTTTGTGACACGAAAGATTACGGATGCTGTCGCCAGAATATATTATGGTAAACAGGACTACCTTGAGATAGGAAATCTTGAAGCAAAACGTGACTGGGGCTATGCAAAAGAATATGTAGAAGGCATGTGGCGTATATTGCAGACACAAAAGCCGGATAACTATGTGCTGGCTACCGGTGAAACGCATTCGGTACGGGAATGGGTGGAAGGGTGCTTTGCCCATATTGGAAAGACAATAGTATGGAAGGGAAGTGGCGTGGATGAGATGGGATATGATGCCATAACAGGGAAACTTCTGGTAAAGGTAAACCCGGAGTTTTTTCGTCCCGCTGAGGTGGATCATCTTGTAGGCGATG
>DYLU01000010.1 GCA_020721905.1 Leptospira biflexa
ATTCACGTATGTCAATGATAAAATCCATCCGCGGACCGTATGATTCACCGTATATGTGGCTTCAGGATGCACTTGCACTGGCAAGTATGTATAAGGCTGACTTTATTGTGTATAGCGGAACACCGGGATGCCGAAATACGTGGGGAATGGTAAAATTACTTGCACAGGATACTGAAAAAGCAGGTTTCCCCACGCACATCATGTACTCAGATGCATTTGATGATCGTGTGCAGTCATGGGATGCAACACGTGATCGATTTGAAGAATTTTTGAGGATAAGGAGGCTTATATGATGGTTGCCGGGTGTGATATAGGTTCGCTTACAACCAAGGTGGTTTTGTTTGACGGCAAAAAGATAATAGCTTCTTCAATCATTAAATCAAAGCCAAAACCTGAAGAGGGTGCACGTGAGGCGTTAGAAAAGGCATGTTCATCGGGAATCAATAAAAGCGATATAGCATATTCGGTTGGCACTGGCTATGGGAGGAGGCGTGTTCCTTTTGCCAATGAAACAATTTCGGAGATATCCTGCCATTCAAAAGGAGCGTTTTACCTGTATCCTGATGTTCGCACCATTATCGATATTGGCGGGCAGGATTGCAAGGTGCTATCGCTCAATGAACAGGGTGAAGTTGATCGTTTTGTAACCAATGATAAATGTGCGGCAGGTACCGGTAGATTTTTAGAGGTGATGGCTAAAGTGCTGAAGGTTGAATTACAGGAACTATCGAACATGGCTAAAAAAGGAAATGCTGCCATAACACTTGCGTCAGCATGTACCGTGTGGGCACAGGCCGACGTCATACAATATCTTAACGAAGGCATAAGCAAGGAAAATATAGCGCTTGGTGTCTGCCAGTCAATGGCTAAACGGGTTTCGGTTCTTGTCAATCAGGTTACAATACGAAAAGATATTTGTATAACCGGCGGTGTTGCAAAAAACAGCAGTGTTGTTAAGGAATTGGGAAGCATTTTAGGAGCGCCAATTTTGCAGCTTACAAACATTGATCCGCAACTGGTTGGGGCACTTGGTGCGGCATTGTTTGCATATGAACATGCAGGGAGGGCACAATGGTAGTTGCAGGATGTGATATTGGATCAACCACAGCTAAAGCAGTTATTTTAGATGGCGATACCATTGTAACACATGCACTGCTTCCGGTGGAGGGGAGTCCAAAGGATGCGGCTATGCAGTTACTGGAAGTTACTTTGAATAATGCAGGCATTTTGCACAGGGAAATTGCTGCAGTATGTGGAACAGGATATGGTCAGAAGAATGTCCCGTATGCATCATTTATGGAATCCGAGATTGTGTGTCATGCAAGGGGCATTCAATTTATTGATCCGGACGTGCGCACCATTATTGATATTGGCGGACAGGATGCTAAAGTTTGCCGCATTGATGCATATGGGAATGTTCAACGGTATGTGTATAATGATAAGTGTGCCTCGGGTACTGGAAGGTTTTTGGAAATCACAGCCGATGTTATGGAAGTGCCTGTTACAAAACTTGCTACGCTTGATGCAAGTGGTGTAAAAGAGGTTACACTGTCCAATCAGTGCGTGGTTTTTGCTGAAACTGAGGTAATTTCTCTTTTAAACAGTGGGGAAGATATGGGTAGTATTGTTAAAGGATTGCACAGAGCACTGGCATCACGGGTTGCATCGCTTGCGCTGAGTATTGGAGTTGAGGAAAAGATAGCGTTTACTGGTGGTGTTGCGCACAATGCTGGTATGGTTGGAGCACTTGAACGGGTACTTAAAACAAAACTGGTGGTACATGAATATTGCCAGATAATGGGAGCACTGGGGGCAGCGTTAATTGCAAAAGAGAGGATGAAACACGGTGTTGCATCATGAGATACAAAAATTTTTTGAATCAATACAGGTGCATGATTTGCATTGGCAGTGTGACTGTAAAGATGTTCCTGCCTGGCCAGAGGATTGCACAAGCCAGATGGTATTTCAGGAAGATACCGGAGCTCAGCTGGGAGGCCCTTTAGGGTCACTGGCAATAACTGCTCTTTATGACGATGTGGTTGATGGCAGGCTTACTGTTGTTGGAACAACACAGATTAAAAAGCAATCAGTGTGGGGGCGTTTAACTTTGGTTAAAACTGAAATGGCAGGCTCTGATGATTTCTATACGTTTACACAGGCACTTACACTGGTTCCTGTGAAGCACAACATGGAAGGTGTTATGATGCGTATACAACCGTCTGAATATAAAGAATGGATACGTATTCATAAAAATTATACAGGTGCACACACCCTTGTTGATTTTGGTTCGCGTATGTATATGTGGTATGCTCAGTTTGCATGGGTAAAAGCAGTAGAATTAGTTTTTATCAATACCACTACAGTAGATTTGCAATTGCTTGAGCCAATTGCCAGTAAACATAAAAGCATAATGAAAGCCTTTGATAAAAGGATGAATGAACATCTGAAGGAATGCGACAACTGTGATAACAGCTCAATATGCAAAGAAATCAATGCTTTACTGTAACGGAGGTAACTATGAGTGAGCATGCACCGGTTATCATTGCTTTTTGTGGTAAAGGGGGAGCGGGAAAAACATCAATATGTGCACTGGCCATTAAATATTTGATTAACTACAATAAAAAGATATTGGCAATTGATGCTGATCCGGCAGGGGGGTTGTCATGGGCGTTGGGTGTTATCCCGTCAAAAACTCTTGATGATTTGCGGCAGGATCTTGTGGCCGCTTTAAAAAACAAAGATATTGCAGGTAATGAAGAGCTCTATGCGATGGCACAGTATGAACTTCTTGCAGGTCTGGTTGAAAATAAAGGGTTTGATTTTTTAAGTGTAGGGCGGCCTGAGGCTGAAGGATGTTTTTGCAGCATAAATGCTTTTCTCAGGAACTGCATTGGTAAATTAATTTCTCACTATGATTTTGTCTGTATTGACGGTGAGGCGGGGCTTGAGCAGGTTAACCGCCGGGTGCTTGAAACCGTAACGCATTTGGTCATTGTCAGCGATACATCAAAACGAAGCATAGCTATTGCGCACAATCTTCTTAATATGGCACAGCAGCGTACACAGACCATGCATTGCGCAGTTATAATAAATAAAGTGGGCGATAGTTCCTGCGAAGTTAGCAACCTGCCAGTGATTGGGACATTGCCGGTATCAGAAACTATTGCAAGGTTTGACAGCACCGGAACAAGCCTTTTGAAAATAGCAGATACTGACGCATACTATACAAAGCTAACAGGTATTATTGGTGATCTTCTTAAACAGCTTGTTCCGGATAATGTATAGTATATGTAAGATTGCTGGATTGATTTTATTTTAAATTAGAATAATAAAAATATAAAAAACAAAAGAAATTGTTATTTGGGTATAGCATATCTTACACTTTTAATTGGAGTACTGTTCAAACGATAAAAAATATATTGAATTATTGCCTGTAAAAGTATATACTCTGATATTGTAAAATTTTAATGGTAACAACTTGTTTGGTTTTATTATGGACGATAGTTCTGCTTTTAATCTTGAGATTCTTGATTACCTCAATGATTCAGTCTTTATTGTATCGCAGGATGGTACTATACGTATAGTAAATGAAGCCGCATGCAAACAGCTGGGTTATCCAAAAGAAACATTACTTACAATGAAATTGTACGATCTTGTGTTGCCTGAATTGACAAACTCATTCCAGGAGTATATTAATTACTGCCTGCATAATGGATCAGCGTTATTTGAAACAGCGTATACCTGTAAAAACGGTACCACTGTGCCGGTTGAAATAAATGTTACAACCATTACCTATGATGGTTTACCATGTTTTATTGGCATAGCTCGCGACATTACACTTCATAAACTGACCGAAAAAGCCTTGTATGAAAATCAAGCCAGGCTAAAAACAATAACCAACAATATGACGGATGCTGTGTGGATCATTGATCTTGAATTTAATATTGTCTATATAAGTCCTTCTATTGAAAAAATGCTTGGTTTCCCTGTAGAAGAATATATTAAGAGGAACGTTGAGGAACGATATCCTCATGAAGTAATGCAGAAAATGTATGCACTCTTGATTGAGGAAATTGAGAATGATAAAGATCCTGAAAGTGATAAAAACAGAACACGAATAATTGAAATACAGGAATATAAAAAAGATGGAACATTAGCAGATTTAAGCGTTCATGTTAAATTTTTAAGGGATAAAGCAGGAAATCCAACGGGCATTATTGGCGTATCAAGGGATATTTCTGAGCAAAAAAATTTTGAAAAAGCTTTGAAAGAAAGTGAAGAAAAATTCCGTATCCTTGCAGAATCAACACCCATGACCATTGTGATGTATCAGGATGACAAATGGATTTATGCCAATCCTGCTGCAGTAACACTTTTAGAATATTCAGAACAGGAGTTGTATTCCATGAACTTCTGGGATGTTGTTCATCCTGATGATAAAGCCATTGTGATGGAGCGTGGTAGAAAAAGGCAAAAAGGTGAAGATGCAACGGTAGGATATGAATTCAGAGTGGTTAGTAAAAGCGGTATGATAAAATGGGTTTTGTTGTATGGTGCTACAGTACTGTATAAAGGGAAACCTGCAGGATTGATAACGGTATTGGACATAACGGAAAGGAAGAAAATAGAAAAGGAAAAAAATAAATTACAGGAACAGCTGCTGCAGTCACAAAAGATGGAATCAATTGGCACGCTTGCTGGCGGTGTAGCACATGAGTTTAACAACATGCTCAATATTATTGCAGGTCATGCAGAACTTGCATTACTGAATATACCTCAGGAAAACGAAGCATGTAAAGATATTGAACAAATAAAAAAAGCTGTGCAGAGATCCGCAGAGATAACAAAGAAACTGCTGACATTTGCACGAAAGCACGAAAAAAAGGAATCCGTCATTAATCTTAATCATGTCATTGATTCAATGATTGGTATGTTAACAAGGCTAATTGGTGAAAACATACACCTGACATGGGAGCCTGCTGATAACGAATTATGGGTTAAAATTGATCCTGCAAGCATAGATCAAATTATAGTTAACCTTTGTGTGAATGCCCGGGATGCAATCAGAGATCATGGTGCTATCACTATAAAAACAAAAACAGCGTTTTTTAATGAAGAGAAAGCAAAAGTGTATGGTGTAACGGAAGGTGATTTTGTACTAATTGAAATTAGTGATGATGGTTGTGGAATGGAAGAAGAAACCATCAGCCATATATTTGACCCTTTTTTTACCACAAAAGAAGTTGGCAAGGGGACGGGGCTGGGATTAACAACTATGTATGGTATAGTAAAAAACAATGGTGGATTTATTGATGTAAGTAGCAAAAGAGGGAGTGGGACAGTATTTAGTATTTATATTCCACAATTTATTGAAAAAAAACATGCACCTATTCATGATGAAGCAATCCAAAAATTATACCATGGAACTGAGACCATTCTTCTTGTAGAGGATGAAATATCCATAATGAGTATGATAAAAAAGATGCTTGAGAATTTAGGATATACGGTTCTTGCAACAGATAATCCGTATGACGCACTGGAAATTGTTAAAAACTATATTGGCACAATTCATCTGCTTCTTACCGATGTTATTATGCCAAAAATGAATGGTGTTGATCTGGCAAAACTTGTTTCTGCAATGTATCCTCAGATTAAAATATTATTTACATCAGGATATTCTGCCGAGGTTCTGCTGAAACATAATATCAATGCAGGTGAAATAAATTATTTAAGCAAACCTGTTTCTTTTACCAGTCTGGCATCTGCTGTAAGAACAATCCTTGATAATTAACATTACATTTCAACAAGCATCTTCTTGATTTCCCGCTTGAGTATTTTGCCAACACCACTGGTGGGCAATTGATCCATAAATACAATGAGCTTTGGCACTTTGTATGGGGCAACATGTTCCTTTAAGTATTGAAGAATCTTTTCCTTTTCCTGTTCACTTTTTTCAATGCCAGGTTTCAATACTATTGCGCAACCCACTCGTTCTGAGCCGGGGCGCTCAGGATCCGGTATGCCAACGGAAGCTGCAATCTCAACGTCGGGATGCTGGGCAAGTACCTCATCAAGTTCACGGGTGAATACCTTAAAGCCGGATACAATGACCATATCCTTGACCCTGTCAACAATATAGAAATATCCGTCTTCATCCATCTTTGCCACATCGCCTGTGTACATCCATCCATCCTTAACTGCTCTGGCTGTTTCATCAGGCTTGTTGTAATAGCCTTTCATCAATTGAGGTCCTTTAATAATTATTTCACCGGTTTCACCAATTTTTGCAAACTGTCCGGTTTCAGGATCAATTAATGTAACCTCAGTATCAGAGATTGGCATGCCAATGGAACTTGCTTTTTTAGTTCCATATCGCGGATTGCATATCATGACTGGCGACATTTCAGTCATTCCATACAATTCTATAAAATTTCCCTTACCAATAATTTCTTCTAAAGATTTGATGTATTCTGCGGGGAAAGGCGCTGCAGCACTTAAGCACCACTTGAGATGAGTTTTCAGGTTAAGCTTTTTAAATGCAGGTTGTTTAAGCAGTTCAAAATAAACAGTGGGTACGTTTACCACAAAACTGGGCTGATATGTTTTTAAAGCATTTATGAGAAAATGTGCATCACGAGGATTGGGTACACATATCTGAGTGATGCCCTGAGTCATGGTAAAACCGCCCAGTGCCAAACCTGCAATATGAAAAAGGGGGAAAGCTGAAAGTGCTATATCCTCTGGTTGTAAGTCCAGCCAGGTTAAAACCTGATGTCTGTTTGACATATAGCTTTTCTGAGTGAGTATAGCGCCTTTGGCAGGACCGGTGGTACCGCCGGTATACATCATGAAGATCATATCTTCCCAGTTGCGTTTTACCAGCACCGAAGCAGGCGGGGATTGTTTAATAACATCCATAAAACGCACTACTTCTTTTCCTTTTAAGGGATTTACAGGTGCAGTTGGTATCTTTTTTAAGAGTTTCCCTAACACGCGTTTGGCACCTGGCAAAAAGTCAGCAATTTCAGTTACTATAACATGGGTAAACTGTGCTGCATTACTAACCTCGGCAATTTTTTCAAATAAAATATCAAGAGTAATGACTACCTTTGTCTTTGAATCGTTTAGCTGGTGCTCCATTTCAGGTGGCGTTAGCAAAGGGCTTAGCCCCGTAGTTACACCTCCAGCTTTTTGTACTGCAACAACCCCAATATAGTGTGCAGGAATATTAGGTAGATGCAAACCTACAACATCGTCAGGCTTTATGCCAATGCCTTGTAAATAATTGGCCAGTCTGTTTGATAATTCATCCAATTGTATGAAGGTAATGTGAGTACCCATGTAGATGAGAGCTGTTTTGTCCGGATATTTTTTAACTATCTCCAGAAATTTTTCAGCAAAGCTTTTTGTTTCGTAAGAAAGATTTGGTGCAACATGCCTGTCGTAATGCTTAAGCCATGGCTTTTGTGAATATACATCATTATTCATGGCAACCTCCATTTTTAATATTATTTTTTATATGCTACTGTGTATATAATAAAAAATGTTGATAGGCAACCAAAATATGATAATGACAATATATCAAACTGTCAATTCTTCAGGGTATGGATTAAGATATTTTTGCGATAGTAAGTATGTATCATTAAATCTGTGTGCCCAATTACGCAGCAGTTCTATAATAACTGTGCGGCTTATTTTATGTTCGCGGTATTGATCCAGTAAATGCAGAAAATGCTTCTTTTCATTTGCATTAAGTTTATCCGAAAAATATCCAAATATGTGTAATATAGTATTAACATGCTGTTTTTGCAAAGGCTTTCTGATGAATGCAGTATAAAATACTGTTTTATAATCATTCAGCGTTTTTTCAAATGTACCCTTTTTATATTCAGCAACTATTCGTCCCAGCTGGCTGAGCTTTCCCTGATTATATGTCATCATAATATATTTGTTTTCCTGATGAAATTGTATAAGATTTTGAATAGAAATATTATTTGATAACATTTCTCTGAAACGAGCTAATGTGAAAATCCTGATTAGGAAATTTTCCCTTATATCTTCGTCACGCAGCCTGCCTTCATCTTCCACCGGTAAATATCCAAATGTATTGATTACTTCAGCTGCAAACAGCCCTTTTCCCCTGCTATGAAAAATGCTTCCCATATTGTCTTTATAAATTTTTGTTCCGGATACTCCACATGATGGCGATTTTGCCTTCAATATAAAACCATCTATACCCTGAAGGGTGGAAAGAAATGATGCTGCAAAGTGCTGCATGAGATCTGTTACATCCTTTTGTGTAACCGGTTGAAAAAGTCTGAATTGATTATTTGCATAATAGACCAGAATACGGTCTCGTGGTACACCCAACCCAATTGAAACTTCCGGGCATACATTCAACGGTTTGCAGTATTTCAGAAGTAGTCTGACAAAATCATCATTAATTGTTTGTCCATTATACCTGACATTCTGGCCATTAAGGCATGCACTGACGCAGATAACTGGTTTTGGAAATTGCACATGATTTCTCCATCAAAAAGTAATTTTTTAGTTTAAATGGTCTAATGGATTTTGTCAATAAAAAATTTGGTTGACCGTCCATCCAGTATATGATATATTGTTACAATTACTGTTGGTGAGGGTAGAGTATGAAAGTCAAAAGTATTGCCTATTTATATGCCGCATACAATCCTTTAATCCGGCGAAGAGCTGTACTGTTATATATAATGGACATAATTATACTTTGTTTGGTTCTACCAGTTCCATTTCTGATTCTTATTATTCGCGGTGATTTTTTTAGGCCATTTATTATTGGTATTGCACCAATTGCAGGTTCTTTAATTAGTATTGTAACCTTGCGAAAAGGTATATACTATTTTTCAGCAAATATTACATCGCTTGCTACTTCGGTAGCCACTTTGCTGGGAATATACCTGCAATATATGGGTTCATCAGGTATAGGGTATTCTTCAATGATATATATTATGCCAGCGGAGATTGTGTTTGCATCGCTATTCTGTAGCAGGCTGTGGACTACTGGAATTGCTGTGATATTTTTCTTAAGTAATATCATCTTCTATTATTTCAATAATTTGCAGGGGATAATTGATAAGAAGATTCTATTTACAGGTTTAATAGATAGCAGTCTTTCAATAGCTTTTTGTTTTGTTCTGTCATTTCTGATTGTTAAAATTATGAAAGATTCAATGAATGAAATTCAAATTGAATCTGATAAAAATAAGGAACAGTATAGAAAGTTAAAAGAACTTATAATAGCTGTTCAGCAGGTAGCTGCAAATTTAAAAGAAGCATCCGCCAACATGCGTGATATGACGGGCAGGTTATCTGAAGAGGCGCAGAGTCAGGCAGCATCTGTTGAAGAGGTTACATCAGCCATTGAAGAAGTCAATGCCAGTATGGATTTAGTAAATCAGCATGTTAAGGATCAAACAGTAAACCTTGAAATGCTGGATTCCATGACAGATAATTTTACTGAACTATTTGGCCAGCTACGACAAACTATAGATACCGTAGCCCATAAAATATATACCACAGCAGAGCAATCACGAAATAATGAGAAAACCCTGGAAGAACTTAATATAACAATGCAGGAAGTTGGTGTTAAATCTCAGCAGATGAATTCAGTAGCAGAAGTTATTGATACCATAGCCGAACAGATAAGCCTGCTGGCACTTAATGCTTCAATTGAGGCTGCGCGTGCGGGTGAAGCAGGAAGAGGATTTGCCGTTGTTGCAGATGAGATTTCAAAGTTATCAGATCAAACAGGAGAAAGCTTAAAGGAAATTTACAATTTAACTAAAGAAACGGAAACGCAGATACAGAAAGGAATAAAAATTGTTCATGAAACAGTGAAAGCAATGAGTGTTGTTATACATAATGTAAATGAGACATCACATGATATTCAAAACATAAGTAAAAATATGGCAATGCAAATTGAAAATAATAAAACTATAAGTGATAGGACAAAAGAAACACATCAGCATGCAGATGAAATACATTATTCTGTTTCCGAACAGATGATAGCACTTGGTGAAGTGGCAAAATCCATTACCATGATAAATGATTATACCCAGGACCTTAGTAATGCTGTCATTAATCTTCTTGACATTGCAAAAATTGTTGATACTGAGGCACTCCGGTTGAAGGAAAAAACACAGATAACATAGCACGAGTGATGTGCTACTCACAATCAGTGAGTATATCATGGTTAGCATAGTGTTGCGGGCAATACTTTTTATGTTTGAATGTATATACGGCATCAACAATCAAATATTCTCTTGACATACAAAATCCAATAGCAACAATACAGCCCATGAAAAATGCACGGTCATTTCGTGAGTTAAAAAAATCTGAAAAAGAAAACAGGAAAAAAATTATTATTGATGCTGCAGAACGCGTATTTGCATCCAGGCCTTTCAATCAGGTAACAATGCGCGATATAGCTAAAGAGGCAGGCATAACAGCGGGTGCCATTTATCGCTATTTCCCGGACCAGCAGTCATTGTTTGTGGAAGCTTTCCTGCAGGGTGCAGAAAAAATAATCAGTGATCTTGAACAGGTTATTTCCCGCAGTAAAAATCCTTTGAAAGATACTATCACCACATTTTTGAAATTTCTGATAAAACATGATCAGTATTTCAGGATGATGACACATTTTATGCTGGATGCACATGTAAACCAGGATCTTGTTGAAAAGCTTAATGAGGCAGAGCGCAGATTGCTGGATCAGTTTACAAAGCTATTTGATCGAAGCCAGCATGCCAGGCTGCTTGCTCATAGTTTATTTGCTGCAATGAATGGCGTTGTGATCACATTTCACAATTATCCTGGCAGAAGCCAGAAAGACATACACCGGCATATTAACAGGCTGGGAAATATGCTGTACCGGTTATTTTCGCAACGATGAAACCACCTGTGCATCTTCAACTTCGTGTAGCGCACAGTTTTGAAATTCATGCAAAAGATTATGGCAAGCATTCTCCCACATATTACAAAGATATTCGTTTTCCTGTCCAGGGTAAATAAAATTACTCTGCAAACATTCCGTAAATGATGCAGCAATCTCATTAATTGATTGGTTGCCCGCATTGTAAAGAAGGTCGTGAATAAAGTCACCTACCGGGTACCATGACGAAGCTCGCTGAATGTCGCGATACATTTGTGTTAACAGCACATTGCGGGGGCCTTCCCACAATTCATTGATCATCATATCACGGAAAAGCCGGGGCAGGCTTGAAAAATCTTCCATAACGCCATGGCCACCAAATACTGAAATTGCTTTTCGTAAAATATCAGTTGCATCCCATGAAGCAACAATCTTCTGCAGCATGATAAGGATGCGAACCCGGAAACGCTCTTTCTGAATTTCTATATCTTCATCTGTCACAAGACCGCCTTTTAATCCGCCCGGTAATGACTGAAACATCTGATAAATTTTAAATGCACCAGCCAGTGTACGTTGTGCATGGTGATTAATTTCATTAAGCTGTCGTTTGAGCAGTGGAAATTGGTTAATGGGAAATCCAAATGCGGTCCTGAACTGTGCATACTGTGTTGCTTCTCGTGCGGCACGTATCATGGCTGCTGCAGCTGATAGCCCTACTGTCAGCCGTGAGTGTGTCAGAACTATGCCTACTACATTAGCAATTCCTCGTTCTATTGGTCCGGTTTTATAGGCAATAGCTCCATTGAATGTGATCTCTGCTGTGGGAAGTTCGGCTGTTCCCATCTTCCATTTAATCCTGTCGATAGTATATTCATTGCGCTTTTCATTTTTCTTATCAATCCATGATGGCATGACAAAAAGGCCAACATGCTCAGTTCCCTCCGGACGCGCAGTAATGACAACATAATCGGCGTGTGTTGCAGAGCAGAAAAACTTTTTCCCGTATAAAAGCCAGTGGTCGCCATCCTCAATTGCTTCAAGATCATTTGCAGCAACATCTGATCCCCCCTGAATTTCTGATAAGTACTGTGCACCAATTGCAAACTCCCCACCAGTGCCTTCTTTACAATGATGTAATATTTTCTCAAGTTCAGGATGGTCATGGTACTTTTCCAGAAGTGCAACCAGTCCTTCAGTACATACCAGGGGGCACGCAATGCCTGCTTCCCCATTCTGGTAAATCAGGATTAATTTTACCAAACGTTCCCACGGCAATGTTTTAGATGAAAATAAGCCCTGGCCAAATACTTCCTTTTCCATTTCTTCAAGTTCTTTTGGACGTACAATGCGGTCTATCCTGTGATTATGCCCATCGTAATGTTGCATGAAAATTCTGTTGTGCGGTTGTGCTATTGTATCAGCAATGTCACGCCATCGGTATGAAGCTAATTTTGAAAGCTTACGGGCAGCATGGTCAATCTTTTCAAAATCATCTTTTGCAAAATACTTGGTTACCTTTTGCAAAAATAGATCATCTGCATAATAGTCCACGTTTTGACGCCAGTTTAGATATTCATCAAAGTTGTAAGTAGTATTACGTGCCATAAAGCCTCCTTAAAAATAGTATGTATTCGTATTATTTCTTACCCTTTCTCCATCCTTTTTTTTGCTGGTTATAATAAAAATAAACATTGTTTACATAAGTAAATATTATTTACAATATTATGTTTTGTCAATCATTAATGTACGTATGGATAAAAATTCTTATTTTTGTTATAACATGACATGGCATCCTCCAATTTAAACCAATAGTTTTGCTAATTCAGTGCTCGGTTAAAATTGAGGCCAGTATATCTTTGGTTTTTCCTTGCCTTCCAATATTTATTGTTGCATTGGAACAAAACAATTGATACTGTAACTGGTGGGTACACTATTAATATTTCATACCGCATACTGAAATTATGGCGTTCAGTTTAACGGGTATTTTTTGAAAGTTATACTTTTAAAAGATGCATAGTATATGAATGAAAATGAATTAACAAAAATATATGAATTAATACTGCAACGCCTGCAGCACACTTTTACCGTAGATAACTCGGTGATGCATTTTGTTGAATCAACATTAGGGATTGATCCACGGGAACTTCCTGAACAGGTATTTAATGATAATGGCATTATTGATCTTGTTATAGTACCTGATGTCAGTTTCAGGAAACTTATTGAACCATATATACCAATGTCCGGTTTAAAAAGGGAGGATGTGGCAAAGATAGCAGGAAACATTGAAAAAGCTGTACAGTATATATCCATTAATATAGAAGGGAAAATTGTCAATTATAGCAACCCGTCGTATTGCAGTGCATTTATACATAAACTGTATTTGCATAAGGGAAATATAGCCATTTCCCCGCAACAAGATTTATTTACTAAGTATATTGCAGCACGTATAGCAATACGACTATATGCAAAAAATCATGATTTACAAATGCTGCAAAAAATTACAGATGCTCTGGCAGGCGAATATGCAGAATCATTGTTGCATGATGCAATAAAGTTATATACAAGCATTGTATATGATGAAACAGATATATATACTGCATTGTCACTACATAAGCAGCATTTACAAAAGCAGTTGTGGGATATGTATGAATTTCATAGACTTATGGAATCCTATAG
Organism: Leptospira biflexa; assembly: GCA_020721905.1. Taxonomy (GTDB): domain Bacteria; phylum Spirochaetota; class UBA4802; order UBA4802; family UB4802; genus UBA4802. Next base: position 13,583 of record DYLU01000010.1, read on the forward strand.
TATGGAATTTTTAATGTCAATGCGTAAAACTTTTCCCGTAGTTGATCCTATCAAAGTACAGTATCACATAAAACTCATTGATGCAATGAGTATTGCTCTTTTTGGCAGGCCTATAAAAAGTTTTGCTCCGGAAATTGAAATTGATATTGATAACTACAGAGATTTACTGAATACTATTTAGCAGTATTACTGGTTCAGCGTGAAATCATTGATAATAAGTATGTCAGTAAATCCTTCAAGCTTACCGGGCAACTCCTTTTTGTTATATAATTGCCTGATGACATATTCAGGTATTGTAAGACTCAGTCTTTTGCTTTGTGCAATACATGTTTCAAGCGGTGTATCCAGAAAAATGGCGCCTATAGTTTTTCTATTTTCCTTTGCAATATTGATAAACCGCTGTCGGGATTTTTTTGTCATAAATGTGTTGATTATTAATACATTGCGCTTGTTCTGAATAAAGTGTTCAGTTATCTTGCGCTCAACATGTTTGGCAAGCACATCATCTTCTTCATTAAATTTTTCTGCTGCCCATGGTTCACCAAAATGTGTCATTTCATACATAAGTTTTCTAAGCTCCAGCCGTGATATACGATATAATCCTGAATTTTTAAAATACATATTTGCAAATTCAGTTTTTCCCGAACCATAAAGGCCACACAGAAGAACTATATTGTACGTTTTAAATTTTTCTATGGCTTCATAGTATTTCATGTGGTTACCCTCCAACTATAGTATCGTATTCCGGGGTACTGCCAGGCTTATCCTGTCATTACGTATGCCTTACCAACACGGGAATATCATTTTCTATGAAACGATTAAACGTGCGCAAAACGGCACAATGATTCCATGCGTTAAAAAGGTGTTACTATTATAGAATATCGGCATGAGCTAATGGTTGTCAACAATTATTACCTGGTTACTATCGCCCCATTTAATTTTTGCAATGCAGGCATCCATGTTGGGAACCAGCACATCATTTTGTATACGGCCACGCAATGGAGTTGCTCTGTATTCTTTTATCAGCACAGGATTGCCTGAGGCAGTTGTGGGATACTGTGCATATTCAACCACAAACAATGGCGTATTGTATTTATACGCACTTTTTGCAGATTCAAAGCTTCCGGCATTGTTCTCTGTTTCAATGATGATGAGCGCATCAACCATGGCCGCAATCAGGCTGTTGCGTTTATATGAATTGTGCAGGGCATATTCCTGATCGGGGGGGAATGGTGAAATAAAAAGCCATCGCGACATGTCGATAGTATCTTTTAAGATATCAGGTGGGGAAAGATGCTTTATGCCATACGGCAACATCACCACCACATTACCTCCGTTTTCAGATGATCCTTTTAGTGCCATAGTTTGCGGACCTTTTGCCATTCCGTTGGTCACCGTGATTGAATGATGCGCTGCAATAGATGCGGCATGATACGCTATATGAAATCCGCGTTCGCTTGCATTGTGATCAGAAAGTATCCCAACCTGTTTTGATTTCGTAAGGTCGGTATTGCCAAACATATATAAAACCGGGGGAGGATAATCAATATTTTTTGCTATACGCTCCGGATAGCGGCTGTCAAAAAATAAAATTGGTTCAATGGAACTATCAATTAAATCTTCATATTCCTTTTCAACTTTCTCAAACACCATTGGGATTTTTGCAATACATTGACTTAATTCCTGTGTCAGGCCGGTTTCAAAGGCTATTGCGTTTGGCTCAAGATCCAGTATATCATACAAAGAAAGATGAAGGTTGGAAAGCGCAGTATGGATTTTTTGTAATGATGTTATGCCAATACCTTCAACGTGAGTTAATGCTAACCATAATCTTGTGTCATTCATAATGGGCGATAGTTACCTGCATAGTAATCTTTTGTTTACAGTAACAAAATACAGTGCAATTACATCAACTCTTTTTTGTTAACTTGCAAAGAAAAGTAGAGAGTTAACAGGTAAATTTTAAATTGACAAAACAGTTTAGAAGGAATACTACTGTGACAATCTTTTGTTATAAGCGATAACAAAAGATTGCATATTCGTGAAGAAAGGATTATGCAGAACCTTTTATGGTATGGAGGTAAAATAATGAAAAAGTCAATGCAATACCTTTTAGCTGTTATTTGTATACTATTTCTTGCCAGCTATTCACTAACACTGGCACAGGATACCAAAAAAGCACGGGATGATGCAAAGGCAATTGAACAGGATTCAAAAAATGCTAAGGATGATGCTGAAAAAGGGAATTACGGAGGTGCTCGTGAAAAAGCAGGTAAAGGCTTTGATGATTACTCAACACCGTATGAGGGAAATAACGATTATGATATCCCCGAACCCGGCGAACCGGAAATAGATAATGAGTAATATGGTATATAGTATGTTACCATGATCCAGCGGTAAAACGGCGTGCTGATTCTATCGTGCAACAATAATGTTGACAAAGCTATTCACATATATGAAAGTATATCTTTGCTGTTGTGCTCATGCAGAATGATCAATTTGATTTTACAATGAAGCACATTATCCCGGTAATTCCCCGGCATTACAGATAGGGATATAAAAGTGGTTATCCAAAAAGTGATACCATTACATTATGGTAAAAAAATAAGAGGTGTTGGGATGAAAAGTTTAAAACCAGGAAGGATGACTTCAATCCAGGAATTTGTAGGTTCAATTTTTGCTGTTGTGGTTGGTATAATGTGGTTGTTTTTTGTAACTTCATCAATGTCTGAAGCTGAAGATATTCCCCCGGCTTTTTTTTACTTTTTTGTATCTTTGGGTTTTGTTATTATTATTACAGGTATTGTTAAAGCGGTTCTTTCATATAAGAATGCGTTTGGTAAAAACCGATACTCATTATTAGATATTACTGATAGCTCTGAAGAACCTGACCCATTCAATTTTAAAAATGATAGCAGTATAACTGACACCATGCTCTACTGCCCACATTGTGGTACTTCAATTAAAAAAGACTATGACTTTTGCCCGGGTTGCGGGAGAAAATTAAAATAATGTATTATAGAGGTTTCTGTGACACAAAAAATAACCATTGAGAAGAAAGGTCATATCCTGCTCATTGGGCTTAACCGGCCTGAAAAGCGCAATGCGTTTGATGTTGATATGTATTGGGATTTAGCTAAAGCATACGGCATGCTGGATGCTGATGATGAGCTTCGTTGTGGTGTGCTTTTTGCCCATGGAGATCATTTTACCGGAGGGTTAGACCTGGTACAGTGGGTTGAGCCATTCAGCAAGGGTGAGTATCCCACACTGCCTGCTGACAGCAAGGATCCTTTTGGCATTGATGAGGATAACAGGGTGTCAAAACCTATTGTTTCTGCAGTGCAGGGTATATGCTTTACAGTGGGGTGGGAGCTTATGCTGGCAACGGATGTGCGTGTTGCTGCTACTAATGTGCGTTTGGCCCAGATTGAGGTAAAGCGAGGTATTTATCCTGTTGGCGGTGCAACGGTAAGGCTTTTTGAGGAAATAGGCTGGGGCAATGCCATGCGATATTTACTCACCGGTGATGAGATGAATGCACAGGAAGCATATCGCCTGGGATTAGTACAGGAGATAGTTGATCCCGGCCAACAACTTCAAAGAGCTATTGAAATTGCCGAAGTAATTGCCAAACAGGCTCCACTGGGGGTCAGAGCCATACTGCGTTCGGCACGGCTTTCTCGTGTACAAGGGGCTAAAGCAGCACTGGCGCGGTTATTACCTGACCTTTTGCCTATTATGAAAAGTGAGGATGCGCAGGAAGGGGTCAAAGCTTTTATTGAGCGCCGGGAGGCTAACTTTAAGGGTAGGTAAGTATATCATATAATGGGGTAATCAGGAGTTGCGGGTTGCCCCATTAATGCTTTTGCTATATAATATGCTATTGTGATAGTATATCCTAATTTCAGTCCGGTACTTATTAAAAAACCAACAAATGTCATAAAGGCTGCTTTCAGGGCAACCCATGCATCATGTTGAGCTATGAGCTCGCCAATAAATGCACCAATAAAAGGGCCTATGATAATACCCATGATTGGTAATAGAATGCTGCCCACAATAAGCCCAATCATTGATCCCAGTACACCTTTTTTTGAGCCACCAAAGCGGTTAACAATCCATGATGGCAAAATATAATCCAGCACTGTCAGTATTGCGGCTATAGCTCCAGTAATCAGCAAAAAGGTGAAACTGAAAGCAGCAAAACTACTGAAATTGAGAATAATGAGTGCAAAGAAGCTGAGTGGTGGGCCGGGAAGTATTGGAAATACCGAACCCAGAATACCACCAATAGCGCATAGTAGTGCCGTTATTATGAAAAGTAATTCCATTTACACTATTACACCATATAAGGATTGAATTATAAACAGGGATGCAGGTTATTTGGCATCCCTGTATCTTTATTTTTTACCACTCGTCACTTTGCCTGTCTATATATTTTTCACGAACTATGGCTGTAATGTCGTCAATATAGAAATAATTCCATGCAGGCAGGCGTTCCAGGGTGCTTGGATTGTAAAGTATTTTTACAATTTCTATATTTCTTTTCTGTGCCAGATATTTGTCTTCCTGTGCTATTTCATCGGTAATGGGAACTGACAATTTACGCCATCCTAAAAAGTTTAATTTCCCCAGTATCAGACGTTTAATATTGCCATTTGCATCTTTAATCAGGATTGATAGTTCTCCGGAAAAATTCTTTCCATATATCCACATGTTTATGTATTTGCAGTATTTATCAATAATCAAAGGCTTGGCTGGTATAATTGATAATACTGAACCACTCTTTGCAAAAACCTTTATGCCCAGATACCGTTTTGAATTTTGTACAGGGGCGGGGTAATCTGTTCGCATGGATACACCTGCCTTTTCGTCCTTTACCACACGTAAACTAAGATTTTTATCGGTATAATCGTTTGTTTCAAAATCTTCTATAATAATTTCCTTATATACCTGGTCACTCAGCTGTTTTTCCTGTTCTACAACCTTTTGTGCCTCTTTAGCTTTTTCATCCTGTGCATAAAGTATGCCAATTGAACAGCATAATAGTATTGATACACACCCGTATATAATCTTCTTCATACTGTAAATAACCTCCTTGATGATTTTTGCTTATTTTGCCTCATTATATGGATTTATCAATGTAATGTCAACAGAAAATATTTTACTATTTCATAAAACAGCGGTTTAATCAATCCTGATTTCAGCATATACGCCAAAGTGGTCCGATAAGTGTATGCCATCGTAAATAGTATCACAACAAACTTTTGAAAGTATTACAGTATCAGGTGATAGTGATTTATTAACAATGATGTAATCTATGCGCTTTGGCTCAAGTTCATGTATTTTGCTTACGTGTGTATACAGTGATTCAAATTTTTGATTGGTATCTGTTGTATAATATTTTTGTATGTTAAGATTTTTTAGTGGATTCCATGTGTACCTATCGGCTGTTTTTTGACGGGCATAAGTGTCGTGGAATCCCTGTTGTAAAAAATATTGCATTTCAGGCATGTCAACTGTTGTGTTAAAGTCACCCATAACAATGAGTGGTGCATGTTCAGGAACTATCGCTTTGCAATATTCTGCCATGAGTTTTGCTTCATTTTTACGCCATGCATTATCTGCTTCAAGCTTTTTGATGGCCTCCCTGTATTCAGCATCTGTGTAGCCATATTTTTGCTGTAATTCTTTCAGCAATGCCCTGCTCTTTTGTGTATCCAACGGTGAAGCGTGCCAGTGTGTGACAGCAACATATACCGGTTTTGAGTTAACCATCACCCTGCCAATCAGTACCTGTGTGGCATCTTCAGTGTGGAATGAAAAATGATTGGTAATAATCCCTCCACCGGAAAGTTGTTTGTGTCCAACCTCCTGTAATTGCAATCCTTTACGTGCAAGGACAGCATCGCCTTCTTTTAAGTTTACAGGAATGCCAAATCTACCAATCTTAAGACCTGCAACGCCAACATGGTAAATGTAATCATACTGTATATCACCAGCAAGCCGGGTTACATAATCAGGAAGAAAGTTTGCTTCATTAATGGCTATAATATCAGGATTGTATTTGGCTATTTCTTTCAGGAATGCCTGATATCGCTTTTCCCGAATATCCGGACTTTCGTACTCACCCATTTTAAATGTGCCAATATAATCAAGCCCGGACCACACATTAATGCTCATGCATCGTAAGGTATCAGTTTTAAAGCTTTCAGGTGTATTTTGTTTTTTACATGAAATAACAGTAATCATAGCAGCCACCATTATGATTATGAAAAAGTAAACTGGAATTTTTTTTAAAATCATGGCATCCTCCATCTGGTAACAGAATTTATTAACATTGTATTATATCTTCATCTATAATAAGTGATAATTGCTTTTTCCATTCATGTCAATTACATTTTGGCAATAAATTCCAGGTAACTATCGCCCTGAATACTGTAACAAAATAATTGATTGAATTTCAAAAAGCGATAGTTTAAGTAAATACACTAATTTAAGTTGACGTATGTATCATTGCCTGTACACACTATACGTGTTCAATGAATTTGTTTTCTTTTAAATATTGAGTAAGGAAGGGTGGTTGGCTTAAAAACCGTTTTACAATGAAATGTGTATCAGTACATACATTATACATGAACTATAGCGGATTACGAAGAATACTACATTTTATATCAGTTAGTGTTTTTGTTGTTTTTTCTATGAACACATGCGCTTTGGCAGGTAATGATTTTGACTGGTTCTGGTTTGTGTATGAAAAAGGCAAGTATTATACCAGTACATATACAGTATACCGGCCAGTATACCTGAAAAACATCTACCATGATTCTTCATTCACGGCTTCAGTGATGCCAGTAGTATACTGGAAATATACCACACAACGCCAGCATACTGCAAAAGGCGTGTTTGGCTTCTATGAATCCGTTGATTACCGGGGGCCACATCATTACGAAAATGATACAGGTATTTTCCCATTTCTTTTGTATGGCACTTCAACAGATGAAAAAGACAGATATTTACATGTGTGGCCATTTGGTGGTATCATTAAAGGCAAGCTTGCAACTGATTCAATCACAACATATATTTTCCCGGGTGTAGCATTGTTCTTTTTATATCCGGCATCATCGTATTATGTAATGGCAGTGTATTTAGTTGCTTCACTGATACCTGTCTATGTTCATTATACCAGCAAAGATTATGATGCTCATGGGATTTTGTGGCCGCTTATTCAGTGGGGTAAAAGCCCTGTTCGTGATGATATGCGCATCATGCCGGTATATGCTCATAGTAAAAAGGATGGGTTTTATGATACGTATTCATATGGGCTTTTATATAATGTGCGCAAGGAATATATTGGCAATGACATCATGCACACTTATTTTTTTGTCCCTTTGTATGCACGTCGCTGGCTTGAATCAGGCAAGGCCCAGAGCTCTTCTTTACTGTGGCCTTTCTTTTCATGGGGCTACAATGATAAACATGGTAATCTTGAAATAAATTTTCCATGGCCATTTGTTCAGATACGCGATTGCAATGATCCATTTATTTATAAGCGTATATATTTTCCATTCTATGGGAAATATATTGAAAAGAATAAAACTGCTTTTTTTATTACACCCCTTTACTTTGCACTTGAAAATCATGCAACCGGGTATGATTCTCAATATTCTATATATGGGATTCTTTTCTGGTATTTTAAAAGGGATTACGGCAATGAGCACCAGCGGTATGGGAAGCACTGGCGTTTTTATAAATTGTGGCCATTGTTCCATTATGAGTATAACGACAGGGGCGACAGCTCATTTGCATTTCTTTCAATACTGCCTTTCAGGGACGAAGAAGGTTATGAACGCCTGTATCAGCCGTTTTTCAGTATTATTGAGTATTCCAAGCAGTATAATGGGGATAGGAGCTTTGGGCTGTTTTTGCGAACATATTTTCAGCACTGGAATGATAATGATTTTACAATGAAGATTCCATTCATTATATCATACAGCAAAAAAAGCAATGTACTAAACCATATATCATTACTGTTATCTTTTTTCAGCTATACCAACGATGATGTCCTGCAGGAATTTTGTATTGGCTGGATACCTGTGTATAGAAATGTTAAGGATAAAAAAGCCTACGAAGCCCAAATTAAAAAGCTGGCTTTGGTGCGGAATGCAGAAGGTGGTACAATATTACATGATTCAGGCTTTTGGTATGTAAGTACATTGCCAGGCGCAGCAGTATATTCATTAAGATTTTAATATTTGTTATTTGCGTTGTTATGTAAAAGGTTTAAAAGGGATAGGTGATATGACTAAAGCTTTTGGGATCAGAATATGATAGAAAAAATTAAACATGCTGTCATTAATTTTATAAGCAATATTGGTGCAAATACACTGAATATTATTGAAATGATGGGATACTGCATGCTGCTTTTTTTAGAAGTTGCATATTATTCAAAAGCATTGTTTGAAAAACGCCGCGAAATTTTAAAACAGATGTATTATGCAGGAGTCAAAACGTTTATTGTAGTAACAATAGTTGCACTTTTTACAGGGATGATACTTGCTCTTCAGACAGGGCTTGAATTAAAACCATACCAGCAGCAGGTTCTGGTGGGTAATATTATTATAGCAACGCTAACACGTGAGATGGCACCTTTTGTTACAGCAATTATTTTAATTGCTGCAGTTGGTTCAACCATGGCTGCTGAAATTGGCACCATGACAGTTTCTGAAGAGATTGATGCACTTGAGATGATGGCAATAAGCCCGGTAAAGTTTTTAGTCATGCCACGAGTTATTGCTCTGGCCATTATACTGCCTGTTGCTACAATTTATACTAATCTGCTGGGCAGTATTGGCGGTGGCATTGTTGCATACTTTCAGCTGGATGTGAGTTTTGATGTATATTATACACATATCCTTGATTCATTGCATTTCAAGGCTACCTATGTTGGGCTTTTAAAAGCGCTGGTATTTGGTATAATGGTTTCTACTATCAGCTGTGCTAACGGGCTTAAGGCAACCAATGGAGCTTTAGGTGTTGGGAAGGCAACCAGAAATTCAGTTGTATCATCTTTCCTCATGGTTTTAATAGTAGGATACTATATTACAGCGCTTTTTTATGGAAAATAAAACTTTAGAATCATCAAAATGTGTTAATTATGATTGAATTCAGAAATGTAACCAAAATACTCAGCGGAACAAAGGTTCTCAATAACTTAAGTTTCAAAATTGAAAAAGGTGAAACGTTTGTTATCATTGGGCGCTCAGGTACGGGCAAAACAGTAACATTAAAGCATATTGCAGGATTGCTTGATCCCAATAACGGGCAGATTTTAGTTGGTGGTGAACAAATGAATGGTATCAGCAAAAGACAGCGGGATAGATTACGGGAAAAAATTGGATTTGTTTTCCAATCGGGAGCATTGATTAACTGGATGACCATTGAGGAAAATATAGCATTGCCTCTCATTGAGCATAAATTGTATCCAAAAGATGAAATCAAAAAAATTGTTGAAGAAAAAATGGATTTATTGCAACTCACATCAGCCCGTGATAAGATGCCGGCTGAAATAAGTGGTGGAATGAAAAAACGTGCCAGTCTGGCACGGGTTCTGGTACGAAACCCGGAAATCATTTTGTATGATGAGCCAACATCAGGGCTTGATCCAGTAATGTCCAGTTTAATCAATACTATTATAAATCAATTAAAAGAAGATTATACAATAACACAGGTTGTTGTTACTCACGATATGGATAGTGCCTATGCAGTTGGTGACAGAATTGCAATGCTGTATAATGGAGAAATTATACAATGTGATAAGCCGGATGGAATACGGAACACTGATAACCCCATTGTACGGCAGTTTATCTCAGGTTCATTAGAAGGACCAATTGATGTGTTGTAATTATTATACTGTTGGAGGGTGATATGAAACAGGAGATAGCAGTAGGGATAATAGTTATTATAGCATTAACAGTGTTGGGCTATTTTACTATAATAATGAGTGATGAAATCTTTGAAACTCACACGTATTACCCAATGACCGTTGTGTTTAAGGATGTTGAAGGTTTATCAACTGATGATAAAGTTAGAATCAACGGGGTATTGTCAGGATATGTTGATACAGTTGAATTAATTGATAACAATGTTGTTGTTAAATTACGGTTATATAATCATTTTACGCTGTATGAAAATTATGAAATTATAGTACGCAATGAAACCGCTCTGGCTGGTAAGTATGTAAGTATAAATCCGGGAACACCTATGGATGAAGATGGCAAACAGTATGCAGTTATAACCACAAGGGATAACCTTATTGGAACATCAGTGCCTGACCCTTTTACCTTGCTTTCGCGCCTGATTGCTGATAACAGGGGAAATGTTAATGCCACTGTTAAGAATTTGCGAGATATAACTGATAAGATTAATTCCGGGAAGGGCACGCTGGGGAAGATAATTAATGAAGATACTGTTCATGGGCAGGCAACTGATTTAATCAAGCAATTGCAGGATACTATTGAAGATACCCGTGAACAGGCACCAATCACAAGCTTCCTGCGTGCTGCATTAACAGCATTTTAACAATACTATGTTACAATCACGTTAAATTTTTCAAAACAATAAAAAAATATTGGAATTTTACTTGTACCAAATTCATTGTTCTGAAGTTTTAATGGTTATTTTACTAAATTTTGATAAATTTTGATATAACGTATTTAATCACCACCTCACAGAAAGGAATGTTTACATGCCCAGGCGCACTGATATTAAAAAAATTCTGATAGTTGGTTCAGGACCAATTGTTATAGGGCAGGCGTGTGAATTTGATTATTCCGGTTCACAGGCCTGTAAAGCGTTGCGTGAAGAAGGTTATGAGATAGTTCTGGTGAATTCAAACCCTGCAACGATAATGACCGACCCTGACATGGCTGACAAAACCTATATTGAGCCAATAACTCATGATATTGTAGCACGCATTATTGAAAAGGAAAGACCTGATGCATTACTGCCTACCGTTGGCGGGCAGACTGCCCTGAATATTGCTCTCCAGCTTCATGAAAGCGGGATATTGCAAAAATTTGGTGTTGAACTGATTGGTGCAAAGATTGATGCCATAAAAAAAGCCGAGGACCGCGACCTCTTTAAGAAGGCTATGCTTGATATCGGGCTAAAGGTGCCACATTCGGCACTGGCATCTACCATTGATGAAGCCCTGAAGGTACTGGAAACCATTCCACTGCCCATTATTATCAGGCCCGCGTTTACACTGGGTGGTACAGGTGGCAATATTGTATATAATCAGGAAGACTTCGTTGAACTGGTACGCAAAGGGCTGGATGAATCGCCAATAAGTCAGGTGTTACTGGAACAATCTGTTATTGGGTGGAAAGAGTTTGAGTTAGAAGTAATGCGTGACCTCAACGATAATGTAGTTATTATATGTTCCATTGAAAACTTTGATCCAATGGGCATTCACACCGGCGATTCCATAACTATCGCCCCCCAGCAAACCCTGACCGATAAGGAATATCAGAATTTGAGGGACATGGCTATCAGGATAATCCGTGAGATTGGTGTGGAAACAGGCGGTTCCAATATTCAGTTTGCAGTAAATCCCAAAGATGACAGTGTGATGGTTATAGAGATGAATCCCCGTGTCAGCCGAAGTTCGGCACTGGCGTCAAAAGCAACGGGCTTCCCCATTGCAAAGATAGCTGCAAAGTTAGCTGTTGGGCTTACCCTTGATGAAATAGCAAATGATATCACCCGTGAAACGCCTGCATGCTTTGAGCCAACTATCGATTATGTTGTTACCAAAATTCCGCGATGGGCATTTGAAAAGTTTGAGGGCGCTGACACAACGCTTGGCACTCAGATGAAATCAGTGGGTGAAGCAATGGCAATTGGCCGTACTTTTAAAGAATCATTCCAGAAAGCGCTGCGTTCATTGGAAATTGACCGCTATGGGTTTGGTTCAGATGGCAATTTGAAACTTGATGCTTTTGTTGATGCAATACCTGAGCGGCAACGAAATGACATTATTGAGCAGAATTTGCGCATCCCAAGGGAACAAAGAGTATTTTATATAAAGAAAGCCTTGGAGCTACAGTGGAGTGTTGAAAAAATCCATGAATTAACGTCCATAGATCCATGGTTTTTAAATCAACTCAAAGAGCTGGTTGAAGCCGAACGTGAATTTGTTGCACAGGCTAAACAGGGTTTGCAAAAAGAAAATATTCTGAAAATGAAACAATCAGGTTACTCTGACCGACAGCTTGCATTTTTAATCCATAAAGATGAACTGATGGCACTGTACGCACGGGGGCTTGATGCACAGAAGGATTATTCAAAACGGCTGACTGAACTTGAAGACAGCATCAGAAAGTTTAGATTTGAGCATGCGATAGTTCCCGGCTACAGGCTGGTTGACACCTGCGGCGGTGAATTTGAAGCATACACCCCTTATTACTATTCCTCATATGATGATGAAGATGAAGCAAAGCATACAACAAAACGCAAGGTCATGATATTGGGTGGTGGCCCCAACCGTATTGGGCAGGGTATTGAGTTTGATTACTGCTGCTGTCATGCTTCGTTTGCGTTGCGCGAAGCCGGCATAGAGTCAATAATGGTTAACTCAAATCCTGAGACTGTTTCAACCGATTATGATACTTCAGACAGATTGTATTTTGAGCCATTGACATTGGAAGATATCCTGCATATTTACAACAATGAAAAACCTGATGGCGTTATAGTACAGTTTGGCGGCCAAACTCCTCTGCGGCTTGCACGCCGACTTGAAGCACATGGTGTTAAAATTTTAGGGACATCTCCTGATTCCATAGACAGAGCTGAAGACAGGCAGCGTTTTGCTGATGTTGTGAATAAGCTTAAACTAAATCAACCGGAAAATGGCATAGCATTCACTCGTGAAGAGGCAATTGTACAGGCAACACGGATAGGATATCCGGTTTTAGTACGCCCATCGTATGTGCTTGGCGGGAGGGCAATGTCCATCATGTATGATGAAAAAAGCCTTTTAGAATATATCGTCAGTGCTGTGGAACTGTCTCCTGAACACCCCATCCTTATTGATAAGTTTTTAGAAGATGCTTTAGAGATAGATGTTGATGCACTGTGTGATGGTACGGATGTATATATTGGTGGCATCATGGAACATATTGAACTGGCCGGGATACATTCAGGCGATTCTGCGTGCAGTTTACCACCTGTAAGCGTTAAACCTGCAATGATGCAGACGATTACCGAAACAACCATTGCGCTGGCAAAGGAACTCAATGTCATTGGACTAATCAATATTCAGTTTGCTATAAAAAATGGCATTTTATATGTTCTGGAGGTTAATCCCCGTGCATCCCGTACAGTGCCATTTGTGTCCAAAGCAACCGGGGTACCGCTTGCAAAGTTAGCGGTCTGGATCATGCTTGGTAAAAAGCTTAAGGATTTTAACTTAACCGGTATGGAAAAGATGCCGTACGTATGTGTGAAAGAAGCGGTATTACCGTTTAATAAATTTCCCGGAGTCGATACGCTGTTATCTCCTGAAATGAGATCAACCGGTGAGGTGATGGGCATTTCATCAAATTTTGGGGAAGCATTTTATAAAGCTGAACTGGGAGCGGGCGACAGGCTGCCGTTACAAGGTACAATTTTCTTGAGTATTAATCAGCGGTCAAAAGAAGAATTACTTGAGGGGATACGATTATTGCATACACATAATTTTAAATTTGTTGCAACGGAAGGGACTGCTGCATTTTTAAATGGGCATGGTGTTCCATGTGAAAGAGTTTTTAAAGTAAGTGAGGGAAGGCCCAATATTGTAGATTATATTAAAAATAAGCAGATTGATCTTATCATAAATACTCCAACCGGCAAACGCCCAAAAGAGGATGCCTACACCATACGCCAGGCTGCGGTGCGATACCATGTACCTATTATCACTACGCTGGCAGCTGCTAAAGCCGCTGTACAGGGTATTATTTCTATGAAAAAAGCTGGACAATTTACCGTAAAATCTGTACAGGAGTACCATCTGGAGGTGCAGGAGTGTGTGAAGAAAAAGTATTGATGGATGCAAAGCAAATTGAAGAAGCAATTAATACTATAGGCAATGGTATTATCAAAGAATTTGGCGATATTTCAGATGTGGCGCTTGTTGGCATACAAACCCGCGGAGTGGAGATAGCAAAGCGGATAAAGAAACATCTTGAAACAAATAGCGGTAACGAAATCAAGATGGGTACACTTGATATTACGTTTTATCGTGATGATCTGGCAACACGGGGGATGCTTCCGGCAATAAAAGAAACTGCAATAACATTTAATATTACCAAAAAGATTATCATCCTGGTTGATGATGTTCTTTTTACCGGAAGAACAATCAAGGCTGCGCTGGAAACATTAATGTCATTTGGCAGACCACAGATAATACGTCTTGCAGTGCTTGTTGACCGTGGTAACCGTGAACTTCCTATTCAGCCGGATTATTGCGGTTTGAAGATACAGACAAAAATAGGTGATAAGGTAAAAGTGCGACTTAAAGAAACAGATGGCATAAATGATACTGTAGTATACTGCACCGAATAAATTAAAGTAAATTATGAAAACCACCTTTCATTGTATCCCCTGCCATGTAAATCATATCTACCGTGTTATTTCAGGATTACCATTTGATGACACTCTCAAGCTAACTATACTGCAAGAGGTGTTGCCATATATTATCCGTAATTATCAAGCACCACCTGATTGCGCATATGAAATGTACAGGATAGTCAGAGAACGTACAGGCATTAAAGACCCTTTTGACAAAATAAAAAAGCAGAGCAATGAGCGTATGATGGCATTAGTGCCGGATCTGCGCAAATTGCTGTCAGCAGGTGGCACCTTGCAAAAAGCACTGCAGATAGCACTTGTTGCAAATATTATTGATTATGGAATTGGCGGCAATGCCTATTATGATGACTATGCTGATACATTCAGGAACCTGGTGGAAGATTGCATGATACCTGATGAGTTTTATACACATTTTGTACAATCAGTGAATTCTTCACAAAAGATTCTTTACATAGCTGATAATGCAGGGGAGATAGTTGCTGATAAGCTGCTTGTTGAATGTCTGCCAAAAGATAAGGTGATCTTTGCTGTGCGTGGAGGTCCTGTAATAAACGATGCAACAATTGAAGATGCGCATTCTATTGGCCTGGACACAGTAGTGCCGGTAATTACCACTGGTGACCAAACACCCGGGATTAATCTGGCGCGTTGCAGCAAAGACTTTTTATATGAGCTATCGCAGGCTGATATGGTAATACTCAAAGGACAGGGAAATTTTGAAGCCATGATAGATGCATCATTAGAAGGGATAGCTAAAAAAGGATTAAAAATGTTTTTTTTATTTAAGGTAAAATGCCTTCCTGTTGCAGATTTTACCCATAAAAAAATTGGTGATAGCGCATTTATGCTAAGAGAACTATAAAGGCTGCCGCGGCAGCCTTTATATATTGTAATAGTTAATTTATTCTTTTACCGGTGGTTTTAATAGGGCCATTACTATCATTAAACCAACTATACCCAGCACAAGAGTAGGCCAGAACGCTACCTGATACGAACCAAATGCATCTTTTGCCTGACCGGAAATGATACCGCCAATAATAGCACCAAGTCCATATGCAAAGAAGACCACCCCGTAGTTTCGGGCATAGTTTTTTAATCCATAAAATGTCAGCGTTGCTGTAGGTGCTATTGCCAGCCATCCACCAAGTATGAGCCAGAAACCGCAGAAGGCAACAACATAAAGAATGAGATCACCTTCTTTTGCCATGAGCATCATAATTGATACGGCAATGATAAGCAACAGGTTAACTATAGCAGCACCTTTTGGCGTAATCTTATCGGTAAGCCAGCCAAATAGTGGACGACCTAAAGCATTGAATATTGCAAAAATACCAACCAGCATAGTGGCTGTTTCTCCATCTATCTTGATTATTTCACTGCCAACCGGTTTTGAAATTCCAATAGCCATCAGTCCTGCCAAACATCCAATGAGGTATGCTAAGAATAACCCCCAGAAGGTTGATGTTTTAATCATTTGCGATGAATCAAAATCCACAGCACTGCTTGCAGCTGCAGGTGGCGTCCAGCCTGCGGGTTTCCAGCCAGCTTCGGGGTTTTTGTATGGTAAAGCCAGGATAACAATAAGAATTGCAAAGGTTATCCCAAAATAAAGAAAAGTTGTTGAAAGGCCAATAGATGGGATTAATGAACCAGCTACTTTTGCTGTAATTAATGCCGAACCGCCAAACCCCGCCAGTACCAATCCTGTAGCCAATCCCTTTTGATCTGGAAACCATTGCCCAACGATATTGATGGGACATCCGTAAACAATACCAACGCCGCTACCAGCAATGATCCCATAGGTTAAGATTAAAAGGTTAATGCTTTTTGCTTCAGCAGCAAAGTACGAAAGTGCCCATCCTAAACCAACAATTAATCCGCCAAGAACAGAAAGTTTCTTTGCGCCAAATTTAGACATTATTTTTCCGGAAAAGAACATGAGAATTGAAAAGGAAGCTAAGAAAGTCATAAAGGGAAGATTACCCTGTGTTGCAGTAATGTTAAAGCTTTCGGTAATTGGCTTTAAAAATACGCTGTATGAGTATACACTGCCCAGACATAAACAGATTATTAAACCGGTAACAACGTATACCCACCTGCCTGCTTCCGGTGACAGGCCAAAAAGTTTGTTGTGATGTGTCATATAATCCGATCCTCCTGAAATTTTATTGATAAAATTTTACATTTATTTTATAGAAATCATCATAAAAAGCAAAAAGAATCCACCACTATTAGTCAAGAATAAATTTTGTGAATATACAAAATATAAAAATCTGTTTTTTGCATTATTTAGTGCTGATTGTATATGGTATAACACTATATTGCATGTTTGTTAGTATATTGTTTGGTATCCTGATTTCTGGAAATGGTATGCCCCTTGCCATTGGAATAAAACGCTTTGGTTACAGCAAATGGTTCTTCATACTGCTGGGCAGCATTCCACCATATAAAGCCTCTCACTCCGGCATCATGTACAGCCTGAATCTGCTTTTCCATGTACTCCTGGAATGAAAGACCTGACATTGCTACTTTAATCTTGAATGCCTGAACATACATAACGACCTGTGCATTTTTTGTTCGTTCTTTAGCTCTTTTGGCGGTAATAAAAACAGTATAGTATGGATCTGACATTAATTTTTTACTCCAGGTATAGTGCGAAGGGTATGCCATTGGGCAAATAACATCAACAACCTGATCCAACCCTTCCATGCGCTGGCCAATAGTGTCATTGATATTGAGCGGTATACGGCCAAATACATCGCAGGCAACCTTGACATTGTATTGTTGTAATTCCGTTTTTGCCCGTGCCAGGAATCCTTCAACAGTTTTATACCGCTGTTCAAGAGGTATGTGTTTCAGTATACCATAGTCATTAAATCGTATGTAATCAAATTGAATTTCCCTGAAGCCAATTTCACAGGCTTTTTTTGCTAAATCCAGTCTTTTGGCAATGAGTTCTTCAGGTATTGGATATGCCTTTAACCCGTCAGGAAACATGACGATTCGCGCAATGGGGTAAATGCCCTGCGAAATTACGTACTCAATATTATCCTTAGGTATTAACAATTTATTGCTGGACTCATTATGGACATCAATAACAACTGTATTGAATCCTGCATCTTTTGCTTTTGTAATAAAATTTTTTAAAAGATTAATATCGCGCCCCGATTGCGAGTTGAGATAAATGCCTTTATAAAATTCAGGTGCAGACAGCAGCTGTTTGGCTTCTTCAACAGTAACCTGCGTATCGCTTTTACCAAACATCTCAAAGCCAATAAGAATAGCTACTGTGGTGATAATACCTATAAGTACTATGGCAATCTTTTTCATAGTGTTTCCTTTCTTTTAGTTAAATGATATTTACAAGGTATATGGTGCTACAATTGCTTAATTTGTCGACTAAAATATATATTCGTTTTACCAAAAAAACAGTGCTAAAATTTTTGTTTACTTATCATGTATGGTGATTATGTGATACAAAGTGTATGAATGTATTTTATTTATAGTAAATGGTAAACATACTATGCGTTTAAGGTCATTACATCCGCAATATTCAGATCCTCACAAAATCGTTGCAGTATGGCGGGAAGGTTTGCTTGCAAAGAAGGTGCTTGAAGGAAAGACTAAAGGCTACAGGCATCATCCGCAATTGGTACGGTTTGTCAATTACGCCCAACAACGTGAAGCTATGCAGGCATATCTTTTCCTGATCCATGACGATGCAGAAAAAAGAGGCTATCGGTTTTCTGCTGAAAAGATTGAAGCAAAACCACTGGTGGCATTAATCCCTGTCACCCGCGGGCAATTAGAATATGAATTTGAATATTTGCTTAAAAAAGGTGTATGTTCGCAATAGATCCTGGTATCAGGAACTATCGCACAAAAAAAAAGAATATACAATGTCATCCTGTGTTTTACTGTATTGAAGGTGAACGTGAGCCATGGAAGAAGAAGCAATAAAATCAAGAATCATATCTGACAACCCATTCAGGGCACTCAGGGTGTATAATTTCAGGTTGTTTTTTATGGGCCAGTTTATTTCACTCATTGGGACATGGATTCAGCAACTGGCTTCAAGCTGGCTGATGTACCGCTTAACTTCTTCATCCATGTGGTTGGGCTTACTTGCATTTTCTGCACAGCTTCCCATTTTTTTGTTCACGCCCATTACCGGTGTGGTGGCTGACCGCTATAACCGACATCATATATTAATGATTACGCAGATCCTTTTATGTGTGCAATCCTTTATTTTAGGATTATTGGTGGTATTGGGGCATGTCACACCGGCGTGGCTTTTGGTTCTCAACATCATGCAGGGGTGTTTCAATGCCTTTGATATGCCGGTGCGACAGTCATTTGTATTTGACATGGTTGCCCAGAAGGAACTTTTAAGCAATGCCATTGCACTTAATTCAGTAGTATTTAACAGTACCCGACTGATTGGACCGCCACTGGCTGGTTTGTTGGTGGCACAGTTTGGCGAAGGTATCTGCTTTTTAATAAATACAACAACATTTTCAGGGATCATTGTTGCATTGCTTTTTATGAAAAATGTTACCTATACGTCATTATCCCGTGCAGGCAATTTTAAGGAAAATATTCACGAGGGTTTACGGTATGTAAAGAACCATTACCCTATCCGTATGGTGCTGTTGCTGCTTGCACTTATCAGTTTACTGGGAATGCCATATATGGTGCTTATGCCGGTTGTTGCAGTAGAAATTTTGCATGGTGATTCACACACGTTAGGTTTTCTTTTAGGAACGGCAGGGTTGGGTGCGCTTATTGGTGCGCTGTTTATAGCATCACGAAGCCACACTGCACGGTTTGAAAATAGTATTGCAGCCGGTTCACTTTTGCTTGGATGCGGGCTGATACTGTTTTCGTTTTCACGGAATTTGTATGTTTCATTGGTTCTTATGTTTATTATTGGCGTCAGTTTGATTATTCAGATGGCATCGTCCAATACCTTTATACAGTCCATGGTGGAAGATTCAATGCGTGGCAGGGTTATGAGTCTGTATACCATGTCATTCATTGGTATGGCCACCATTGGTAATTTATTTGCAGGAATAATAGCCCACCGTATTGGTGTTCCCCGTACACTGCTTTTGAGCGGTGTGGGATGTACAATTGTTGCTTTTCTGTTTTACAGGAATTTAAAAATTTTAAAGAAAAATATTATTCTTTTAACAAATCAACATGTATGATTATCATGATCACATGATTTTACACATCATCACTTTTTTAATGGTGAAGTTGAATATTAAACACAATTCTTTTTTAAAACTTTTGTTGACATACCGGCATTATAATTCTATATGTGTTGCACTCTCCGTTTCAGCTTTATACTTCGCGTCATAAAATCCTATTATTATGGGGTATGTGTATGACTATTCTTACCACAATTGAATCCGACCTCAAAAACGCAATTAAAAACAAACATGAGCTGTTAAGCAGCACTCTGCGCATGCTTAAGTCGGACATAATGTATGAAAAAACAAAGGGCACCGAAGAATTAACCGATGAAAAAATAGTTGAGGTGTTAACACGCAGTGCCAAAAGACGCAAAGAAGCCATAGCTGAATATGAAAAAGCAGGCAGGGATGACCTTGCTTCAAAGGAAAGACAGGAACTGGAGATCATCATGAAATACCTGCCGCAACAGATGAGCGAAGCTGAAATTGCTGCCCATATTGATGCCGTTATTGCCTCAATGGGAACTGTTACTAAAAAAGATATGGGCAGGGTCATGGGGCAGGTTATGAAAGACCTGAAAGGCAGGGCCGACGGGCAGGTTGTTAAGCAGATTGTACAGAATAAACTTGAAAATCTGTAAAATTCTATATATATTACTATCAAATGGCTATCCCCCAAGATACGATTGAACATATACGGCAGAAAGCTGCTATAGAAGATATAATTAAACGCTATGTTCCCACCCTTACCAAAAAGGGTAAGAACTTTGTGGGGCTGTGCCCATTCCATAAAGAAAAGACCCCTTCGTTTACGGTATCACCCGATAAACAGATGTTCTATTGTTTTGGATGTCATGAAGGCGGCAATGTCTTTACATTTATATCAAAGGTTGAACATGTTAGTTTTGTTGAAAGTGTTAAGATTGTAGGGGAACTTGTTGGCATACCTGTTCATGATGATGTAAAGAACAGGGATGATGAATACAGCAGGCTTTTAAAAATAAACGCAATCATTGGCCAGAGCTATCGCAAAGCATTACATGAACCTGCAAACAGGCATGCGCTGGATTATCTTTTAAACCGTGGAGTAACCAGGCAAAGTATTGATGAATTTGAGCTGGGATATGCTCCTGACGAGTGGCGTTATGCTACTGATATTTTAAAGAATATGAATATTTCGCTTGATGTGGCAGTAAAAACGGGCAATGTTAATAAAGTAATAAAAAACGGTACCACTCATTACTATGACAGATTCCGGAACAGGGTTATATTCCCTATTTTTGACCAAAAAAATGAAATTATTGGCTTTGGTGGTAGAATAATTGAACAGGGCCAACCCAAATACCTGAATTCGCCGGAATCGCCAGTTTTTCAAAAGCGCAACATTCTTTACGGACTGAATAAATCACGGCAACATATATCTGAACTTGGCAGGGCAATAGTTGTTGAAGGGTATCTTGATGTCATTGGCGTGTATCAGGCGGGTATTCAAAATGTTGTTGCACCACTGGGTACTGCGTTAACACTGGAACAATTACAACTTTTGTCACGTTTATGTAACGAGGTAATTATTGTATTTGATGCTGATTCTGCAGGGATTAAGGCTTCACTCAGGTCACTTGATGTTGCCCGGAGTTTAAATATTGATATTCGTATTGCACAATTACCTCAGCTTGACCCGTTTGATTTTGTAGCAAAGTTTGGCGTTAGGGAGTTTATGGCAATTATTGACAGAGCATTACAGCCCGTTGATTTTAGAATTGAGCGTATAATAGCGGAAAATAAGGGCAAACAGGTTGATATAGTAAAGCAGCTTTTTGCAGTATTGCGGGATATAACTTCTGAAGTGCAGCGACATCATTACTTTAAAAAGCTGGCGGCCACTTTTGAGGTTCCGGAAGAGGCTATCCGCACAGATTATGAGCGTTTTGCAAAAGGGCAAAAAACAAATGGGGGGGCGATAGTACCCAGCAATAATCCTTTAGATTTTTATGATAAAAGCCAGCGTGAACTGGTGCTTTTGCTGTGCAATTACCCTGAACTGGTTGAACATGCAATTGTGGATTGCTCTCTGTCACAGTTTACCGATACTGTGGCAAAAAATATCTACCAGGCAATAATTGACCTGTATGAAAAAAATGAACCTGTTTCACTGGATAAAATGTTTGATTTTTTCCCTGAAGGTCAGGAAGCACAATTGCTAACTCAGGGTTTTTCAAAGCAGTTTTCATTTGAGGATCCCAAAGTTGCCTATTCAGAAATAATATTAAATATGCGGCTGTATACTATCGACAAAAAAATTAATGAATTTGCCGAAAAAATTAAGAAGAATCAGCAGGATAATATACAATATTATATGACCGAATTGGAAGTATTGCGCCGGGAAAGAGAAAAATTGGCTTCATATATTTATAACAAAGGCAGTGCAAAAATATAAGATTACAGTAAAATTTTAATTAAAGGGTAAAGTTTAATTATGGCAAAGGGTGATATTCTTTTAGAAAGCATTCCAGAAGTTAAAAAGCTTGTGGATCTGGGTAAAACAAATGGTGAGATTACCTATGATGAGCTTAACGATATTTTGCCCGATAAGATATTAAATTCTGATAAAATTGATGATATTTTCATTCTTCTCAATCAATTAGGCATTGATGTTGTTGAAGAACCCACGCGGCGTGCAGAAGCGGTATCATCAAAAAAAGAAAAATCCCATTCAAAAAAAGCATCAGCTCAGACATCCGAAACTGCTGTTACCGATGACCCTATCCGCCTGTATTTGAAAGAAATTGGTAAGGTATCACTGCTTTCCGGAGATGAAGAGGTGAAGCTGGCAAAGCGCATAGAAGAAGGCGAAATTCTTATTGAGAATGCTGTACTGGATTCTACAGTGCTTCTCAATGAGCTTATCAAAAATCATCCAAAAGTTAAAAGCGGCAAAATTAAACTGACCGATGTATTGCGGATAAATAAACTCTACTATTTTTCTTCTTTTGATATGCATGATTTAGAGAAGCGCTATGAAAACAACATAAATATTATCATAGCGGAAGACAAAAAAATAACACAATACCGCAACAAGCTGCGAAAATTATCTGAAGAATCCAAAAAAGCATTAGAATTAAAAGAAAAAATAGCAGAATCCTACAAAATTATTAAGGATGCACTGGTAAACCTGCAGGTTCACGAAAATGAAATAAATAAAACAGCACAGCGTATTCTGTCAATGGTTACCAGAATAAAGGAAACACGGCATTTTTTTAAGAGCATTGAAAATCAATATAACAAATCAGTAAAAGAGTTAAAGCAGTATGGCCGTAAATTAGAAAAGAATGAAGATGTAAAAAAAATATTAAAGGAACTTAAAGTCAGGACCAAAGATGAAATCCTGGAGATAGTTAAAGATATAAGAAATAACGAGCGCAAGATCCGCCGTATAGAGCAGGAAGCAGGCGCCACCTGCGATGAAATTATGCAGTGGGGCACACAGATTGAGATTGGCCACCGAAAAATTTCGCTGGCAAAAAAAGAGCTCATTAATGCAAACCTGCGTCTGGTAGTGTCAATTGCCAAGAAATATGCCAACAGAGGCATGCATTTCTTTGACCTGATTCAGGAAGGAAATATTGGCTTAATAAAAGCTGTAGATAAGTTTGAGTACCGCAAGGGGTATAAATTTTCTACTTATGCCACATGGTGGATACGGCAGGCAATAACAAGGGCAATTTCTGACCAGGCTCGTACCATACGCATCCCTGTACATATGATTGAACAGATAAACAAAGTAATGCGTGAAACACGCCTCTTTCAGCAGGAATTTGGCCGTGAGCCAAGCCCTGAAGAATTAGCCGACAGGTTGGGCTGGCCAGTTAGCAAGGTTAAGGGCGTAAAGAATGTGGCCCGCGAGCCCATATCACTTGAAACACCCATAGGCGAGGAAGAAGATTCTTTGCTGGGTGATTTTATTGAGGATAAAGAGGTGGATTCACCGCTGAATACTGCAGCATACAGGCTGCTTTCTGAGCAGATAAATGCAGTGCTGAGCACATTGCCGGCCCGTGAACAAAAAGTTATCCGCATGCGGTTTGGTCTGGATGACGGTTATTCCCATACGCTGGAAGAAGTTGGGTATGTGTTTAAGGTAACCCGTGAGCGCATCAGACAGATAGAAGCTAAAGCATTGCGCCGGTTGCGACATCCCACCCGTGCACGAAAATTGAAAGATTATCTTGACTATATGTAACAATGCTTCTACAATAGCAATAAAAATGGGAGAGTGTAACTCCCATTTTTTTTATAATAACTTAATTAATACCGGGTATACTATGCAACACACTGCCAATAAGGCCATAATGAAAGCTGTAACCGTTATTGGTTCAGGTTCATGGGGTACTGCTGTTGCCAATGTAATAGCCCATAACCATCCTGAAATTATTGTCCAGATATGGGCTTATGAAAAGGATGTTGCCCGTTCTATAAACTCAGAGCATATCAATACACTGTACCTGCCTGATGTGCATCTTGCAAACAACATTGTTGCCTATACTGACATAAAAGAATCGGTCAGAGGTACTGATGCAGTAATTCTTGCCACACCTTCAAAAGTTGTGTATGAAACCTGTATACGCATCAGGCGATATCTTCATTCAAATGTATATGCTGGCTATTTATCAAAAGGATTTTGCAAGGTTGGTTCAGGAATTTATACCATGTCACAGACTATAGAGCTTGCACTACCTTTTTTAATGGATAAGGTGTGTGCCATATACGGCCCAAGCCATGCTGAAGAGGTGAGTATAGAATACCATACGGCATTGCATGTTGCCAGCAAATCAAAGGCTTCAATTAATTTTTTCATGAATTTGCTTCAAAATGAATATCTGGAATGCATACCATCAGATGACATTATTGGCGTTGATTGTGGAAGTACCCTGAAAAATCCTGCAGCAATTGCTGCCGGTATTATAAGTAACCTGCCTCAGTGCGGGGACAATCTTGCAGGAGCATTAATAGCACAGGCTCACGCAGAAATGATACAATTGGGGCGCTGCCTGGGTGCAAAGGAAAATACCATTATGGGCATTGCAGGTTTGGGCGACCTTGTTGCAACAGCGTTAAGCCGGCATAGCCGTAACAGGCGCTTTGGCAGGGAAATAGCAGAACAAATAACCCAGAAAGGAACAACAGTTGGTTTCTTTGACAAGTTGTTATTGCGCGTAAAACCTGAAGATGTACTGGAAAGAATGAGCAAACGCATGCATTACCTGGTTGAAGGGGCGTATGCAATTGAACCAATACTGCAGCTGGCTGATAAATATAACCTTGCCATGCCTGTGTACCGTTCACTGTATGATGTGCTTCTGAATAAGCGCGACCCATGGCTTCTCATTGAAACTATTAAAAATCCTGCAAAATATGAAATACTGACTCGCCGTGCACGGATAAAGGTTAAGGAACGCAAGAAAGGCATTGAGCGCATGAGTGGACTTATATTTAAAAATATTGTTGTTGAAAAGCTTATGCAGCAATTATGCAGTGAAAATAAAAAAATTCAGGTGCTGGCCAATAGCAGGGAATACAGAAACCTGCTGCAGCAATACCTGCCCCGGCATAAAGATTATTCACATGAGCTATCGCTTTATAGTGATCTTAATGAGGCGCAGTATGAAAAACAATTGAAAACAATTATTGAGTTTTATTATAATAGTATCAGCGATAGATATGTATATACATTTTCATTGCTGATACTGAAGCTGGCAAGGATGTTTTTTTATCTTTACGGGTTGCTGTACCGCCGCCGAATTACCGAGTTTTTTGAAGAAAGAATTGGGCTAACCGGTGACATTAAATATCTGAAAAAGATTGTGATGACTGCAAACCCGGTGTATTTTTGTCATGCTAAAGACAGGGCCGATTCACTGTTTGTGGTTCTTGCACTTATTAAATTTATATCCATTCCCCTCCCGCGGTTTTATGTTGACTATAGACTTATGGAAAATAAATTGCTGCGGTTCCTTTTCAGGCTTTGTGGCGGATATATTGTAGATACTGCACGCACTGCTTCGGTTATATACAGGGAAACACTGTTGCAGTATATGCTATCATGTGTTGAACACGGCATACCGGTATTGTATTCTGATTCCATGGAAGATGAATCACAGGATAAGCAGGCAATTCAGGATATGGTGATTGAGGGATTATGTGCACTGTTACAGAAAACAACTGAGGAAATAGCGGTAATACCTGTTGGAGTTGGCCACAAATATTATAACCCGGTAACTCATCCGGTATCATTCCTGAAATTGTTCAGGAATGTTACAAAAGTGCATATTTCCCGGCCAATTACCCTTTCGCATTTTTCTTCCAGCCCTACATTGACTGAAGATACTAAAATGATGTTAACGCTGAAACAGCGGCATGATATACCTATTTATCCTCATTATTTTGTTGCGTATGTATTACATTCTGTTGGGGGAAGTGCACATATTGAAGCCATTAAATCTGAGATTGACAGCATACTGAAACTGCGTAATTTAAAGCATCTGTATTCTGTTGATGATATAATGCGTGAAGGTATGGATTTCCTTATTTCAAATAAATATGTTGCGCAGAGTGGGGAAACTGTTGTTGTAGAGGATGATAAAAAAGAAGCAATTACATATTTTGCAGGGTATATCGTATAAAAGATTACAATGTATTCACCAGTTTGCGTAAAATATCAAACACTTCTTCTACTGAATGGGCACAATATATGCTGCTGCCGTTATTCCTGTCATCTATTGGTTCGTCAACAATCCGTTTACTCCAGCCGCCGGTAAACACACAGCTTATGATGGGTTTGCCGTAATGCCATGCGTATGCCAGTTCGGTAAGTGTTCCTGCTTTTCCTTCAATGGAAATCACAACATCTGCTGAAAGCACATTGATGCTGTTTCGGGCAAAACCTATACCGGTTGGGATAACAATATCGCAGTAACGGTTGGCATCATCAAACCTGTCAAAAGGCAATATGCCAACCACAATACCGCCGTGGTCGTGCGCTCCCTGTGAAGCTGCTTCCATAACGCCAGTCCTTCCACCAGTAATGAGTACCCATCCGTTTTTTGCAATAAATGATCCTATTGTATATGCAATATCGTAATGCCTGGTATCATCAGCTGATCCTATAATAACAATCTGAGTTTTTTTCATGGTTACTATCGCCTGACTAATGGAAGTGTAATATACGAGTAATTGCGGGTATAATATCTGCTTCTTTTTCAATAATGGTGTGGTAAATCTTTGATGGTATAGAAATATCCCTGTAGGTAAATGTCAATGATTTGATATCTGCCTGAATGTTTGTATTAATGCACAGATACAGGTTCATTGAAAGTGCAAAGCTATATTGTCCAAAGTTTTCTATTAAGGTATTTTTAATTAATGCTGAAGCTTCATTGAGCGAGTGCAGTCCAAAATGGCTTAATGTACTGAAAGGTGATATAATATATATTCCGTATAATGAACAGGGCCCTTTGGTTAATAATTTTGAGCATACCTGATGAATGTATTTTAATGTGGTATTTGGAACATCAAGAGAAATGATGTCTGAAATGCCCAGGGGGCCTGTAAAGGCTTTTATATGTGCAGCATAGCGCAGAAATGATTCCTTTGAAAAGAATGAGGACGAAGAAACAGCAACAAAGGCAATAGATAGTTCAGACGAATGAAACAATGATGAGCTATGCAGTGAAAAATTTTGAATTACATTCTGGTTTACGGTGTAGTCAAGTACAAACCTTGGCAAAGATGAGAAAAAAGTATGGTTGCATAGTGAGTAAAGCGGCTGCACAAAAACATCAGGTCCGTGGTACAACGAAATGACAGTCTTGCTATTCATTGCAGTATATGTAACAATTGCTGAAAATAGTGAAAAATTGAGAGCATTATGAGTGGCCAAGACATTGAGGATGTAATTTTCATGCCGGGGTTGGGATTTTATTTCAAGAGCACTTTCTTTATATGTATGGTATTTCTGGAGTGCTTCATCAAATGATATTTGACCTTCTGAAAATGAAGCGATGGTTTGCTGTATGTCTTTCAAAATAGCTGTAAAATCATTTTTCATAATTTTTTGTGAGGGCTGTCTAAAAGAGGTCGTTTAAATAAATTTTTCAGACAGCCCTATTTTCATTATTGATATTCACTTAATACATTTGATGCAATAACAAGCCTCTGTATTTCAGATGTCCCTTCATAAATTTCGGTAATGCGTGAATCACGGTAAAATCTTTCTACGGGATAATCTTTGATATACCCGTATCCTCCAAAAATTTGCAATGCCTTGTGGGTTGCCCTGTGTGAAGCTTCCGAAGCAAAAAGTTTTGCCATGGCTGCATTTTTTGAATATCGCCTGCGTTCAGGGCCGCTGCCAATAAGCATTGCAGCCTGATAGGTGAGTAATCGTGCGGCCTGAATTTCTGTAGCCATATCCGCAATCATCCACTGAATTGCCTGCTGACGCGCTATTGGCTGGTTAAACTGTGCTCGTTCAAGCGAGTATTTAACAGCAGCATCCATAGCTGCCTGTGCAATGCCCAACGCCTGTGCAGCAATGCCAACTCTGCCGCCATCCAGAGTATGCATGGCAATTTTAAAACCGTCTCCTTTTTTGCCCAAAAGGTTTTCTTCGGGGATTTCACAGTTTTCAAAAACCAATTCTGTTGTTGATGATGCACATATTCCTAATTTATCTTCGGTTTTGCCAACAGAAAATCCTGGCGTACCTTTTTCAACAATAAACATACTTAAACCCTTATGACCCACTCCCTTTTCGGTTACAGCAAGGATAACCGCTACGCTGGCAACTCCACCATTGGTGATGAAGTTTTTTGTACCGTTGAGTACCCACTTGCCATTCTTAAATTCGGCAGTGGTTTTGGTGCCTGCAGCATCGGATCCTGCATTGGGTTCGGTAATGCCAAAACAGCCAATCCACTCGCCGCTACATAATTTAGGCAGGTACTTCTTTTTTTGTTCTTCGGTACCAAAATAGTAAATTGGGGAAAGGCACAATGAATTATGGGCAGATACAATTACTCCCGTGGATGCACACCCGCGTGAAATCTCTTCAACAGCGATGGCATAGGTAAGGTAATCCATGCCCGATCCTCCGTATTCTTCCGGGTAAACAACACCCATCATCCCCATTTCACCCAATTTTTTTGCATGTTCCCATGGAAATTCATGCGTTCGGTCATAATGTTCAGCTTTTGGTGCAAGTTCGTTTTCTGCAAACTTCCTGCACATATCTTTGACCATCTGTTGTTCTTCAGATAAATTAAAATCCATAAGCCGATCTCCTTATACTATCTCTATAAATATTTGCTGTATACTATCGTTTCATATATGGATTTATTTTGTCAAGGCAATAACAATTGACAGGTAAAAAGCATGGATTTTTTATGTTGAAAAAAAGGGTGGTACCTACTACAAATGGTTACATAATATATGTGGCGATAGTTACTTAAAAAGGGATGAACAGTATGGTAAAAAAAATATTGATGGCAATAGCCTGTAGCATGCTTATTTCATGCGGTTATTTCAGGGTGACCGATCTTTCAGCAAGCAAAGTTTGTGCAATTCCGTCAGGAGCTGCATTGGGTGCGGTAAGCATAAACTATAATGAATCAGGCCTTCTTGATATGAGTTTTGGCGTGCTTCTGGCAGATGATAAAGTTTACGTTAAGGATAATATACAAAAGAAGGTGCTTGTCTTTGACAGGGATGGAAAATGTTTAATTGCTATTGGTAATGTCAGTGCAACAGCAGAAGGCAAGGACATAAAAAAAACACAGGTTAAATTTGACATAATAGGCACCATGGTTGCCGATTCAGATGGCAACCTGTATGTACAAAACAGGCTTTCTTCAGTAGAGCGAATTGATGCAGCAGGGATGCAGATCGACATGTCGCCTTCTTTTATTCTTGTCTTTGATGAAGAAGGCAAACTGCAATACACGCTGGGCCAGACAGGAATGCCAACAGTTCCTTTTTACTACATTGAGCATCTGGAAATAGACAAAAAAAACAGGCTTTTTGTTATAGCACGCACCTATGATATATGGAGCGTTTACCGCTTTGATAAACGCCAGCGGGATTATTACATGACATTTACCAGAAATTACTTTGTAGACACCGTTGATGCCACAACATCGTATACCGGCAAGATAGAAAATATAAGGATATTGCACAGTGGCGATAGCTTCCTGCTTTCAGTTGCCTATTACAATAAAACCCGGTTTAAATACCGAAAGTTATACCAGTTTGATATTAAAGAATCAAAGCCTGTTGAATTGTTAAAAATATCAGAGCCAAAGAATGAATTATTTACGGTAGCGCAGAATAAATATATCTATGTGTGGAATGTTGAAGAAACCAACGAAGTAAGGTTCATGCTGTATAATTTTGACGGTACAATAATTGGGAATGTACGGTGCAAATTTCCGGGGCAGGTGTTATTTTCGGATATTGATATCAACGGTGAGGGTAAATTATATTCATACCATGCCTACTCAACAGGATTAGAAGTATACGAATGGAAATGATATATGAAGGCAGTCACAGCGCAGCAAATGAAGGAAATTGACCGGATAACCATACAGCAGTATGGAATCCCCGGTGAAGTGCTGATGGCACTGGCAGGAAAGTCAGTTGCGGATTATGTATTGCATACTTTTAAACCTGACAGCGTTGCAGTTTTTTGCGGGGTGGGCAATAACGGTGGTGATGGCTTTGTTGCTGCGTATCTTCTGTCACAGCATATACATGCTGATATATTTATACTGGGTAATACTGATAAGCTTACACCATCATCAAAGATATACCATGATGTATGCCGGCATGCCAATGTCCGTAGTTTTGCAATTTCATCTGAATCACTGGCAACAATAAATTTGGACAGCTATAATTGTATCATTGATGCGCTGACCGGCACTGGATTTTCAGGCAAGCCAAAAGGTCTGTTAGAGCAGGTGATTAATCTCATTAATGAAAGCGGGAAAAAGGTCATTGCCATAGATATGCCAAGCGGGCTTCCTGCAGATGGCGCTGTTGAATATGGACCTATAGTACAGGCCCACACCACCATAACCATGGGACTCCCCAAGATTAATTTGGTTACCTATCCCGGCAGGTACTATGCAGGCAATGTAATCGTTGCAGATATAGGATTTCCTTCTACGCTGTGTACATCAGGGGACATTGGCAGGCAACTTATTGATGACGAGTTTTTTGCCGGTAACTATCGCCCAGGTACACACTATGATGCTCACAAAGGTGGAAACGGCCATCTTTTGTGCATTGGCGGATTTGATGGTATGGAAGGTGCAATCCTGCTTTGCGCAAAAGCAGCTTTTGCAGCAGGCATAGGGCTGGTTACAATAGTAACAACACAGCAGGCGCGTGCAATTGTTGCCGGTAAAATTCCTGAAGTCATTACGCGCGCGTTGAATATAACAGCCAGTGAAGCTTTTGCACAGGATATGTACGCTTCTGCAGAGTTTGAATGTGTATATAAAGACATGCTGGCACAACTTGAAAATATAGTTCAGCTTTCACGTCCCACTGCCTGTGTCATTGGTCCCGGACTGGGAAGAAGTATGAGTTCAGCAGCTACGGTAGCAGCTTGCCTGAAAATTGCGCACACAATGAAGTTGCCAGCACTTATTGACGGAGATGGGCTGTATTGTCTGGCTAAGCTTCCTGAAGAAAAGCTACCTGAATACTGTGTTATTACCCCGCATTTTAAAGAAGCAGAACGGCTAACTGGTACTGCAGTAGGTGACATAAAGAAAAACCGTTTGCTGATAGCAGAAGGCTTGGCGCAGAAGCTAAAATGCGTTGCGGTGCTGAAAGGTCCCGCATCCATAGTAACCAATGGTATCACTACGTATATAAACACAACAGGTAATCCTGCGCTTGCAACTGGTGGTTCAGGTGATGTGCTTTCGGGTATTGTTGGATCACTTATGTCAAAAGGGCATGAACCGTTGATTGCAGCAGCACTGGGTGTTTACATTCACGGCAAAGCTGCCGATACCTACTGCTGTAAAACCGGCAATACCATGATGCAGGCAGGTGATATTGCAGAGTATATACGTGAAGCGGTGAAAGAAACTTAACTTTTAGCACTCATCACAAAAACGTCCTCTAATGTTGGCAGTATGGGTTCAATGGTGATAGTATGAATGTTGTGCTTTTGCAATAGTTTTTTTATAACAGTAAAATGTTTAAATTGTTTTTCAAGCACAACATGAAGGTCGGTTCCAAAGAGAGCCACTTCTATAACAAAGTCTTCTTTACTCAGCACATTGTATGCTTCAAGATAACTGTTAGTCACAATTTTTACAATGGTGTAGGGCAGTTTTTCTTTTAAGCCCTGAGGTGTATCAAGGGCAATAATTTTGCCTGCAATAATAAGTGCAATGCGGTTACAGTGTTCAGCTTCATCCATGTAATGGGTTGTTACAAAAACGGTTTTACCTTCCTTTGCCAGTGTGTAAATCTCATCCCAGAAAATTCTTCGCATCAAAGGATCAACACCGGATGTTGGTTCATCTAAAAACAGTATCTGCGGGTCATGAAGTAGTGCTGAGCCCAATGCAAGGCGTTGCTTAATGCCAGCCGGTAGGTTTTTCACCAGGCTATACCTGTGATTTTTGATATCCAGCAGTTCATAAATGAAATTAATTCTCTGCTTTAAAACGTTTGTGCCAAGACCATATACCGTACCATAAAATTCTAAATTTTCCTCAATGGTTAAATCCTCATACAGGGAAAATTTTTGCGACATATAGCCAATAATTTTTTTTATGTCCCACTGCTGGCTGGCAATATCAAGCCCTCCCACGCTCCCTGTTCCTTCATCAGGTTGCAATAATCCGCACAGCATTTTTATGGTGGTGCTTTTGCCGGCACCATTGGGGCCAAGCAGCCCAAAAATTTCACCCTTAGGTACAGAAAAGCTTACTCTGTCCACTGCGGTAAATTCGCCAAAACGCTTTGTGATGTTATCAACTATTACTGTTTCCATGTTATGCCCTTTTATCAAATTGCCACACGCTTATCCTGAGTATTCCTATTCCCATAATGAAAAGTATTACCATATTTTGCCACAGGTATGTAAATCCGGTGCCTTTTAAAAATACACTTCGCACAATCTCAACAAAATAACGCATTGGGTTTAAATATGTTATGATCTGAAAGATGCGTGGCATGGAGTATATGGGAAATATAACGCCTGAAAGAAAAATTGCCGGCACAAAGAACATAAACGATGACAGCATGGCCTGCTGCTGCGTTGAGGATACAGTTGATATGAAAAGTCCGATGGCCAATGTGGAAATAATGTAAACTGCTCCGCACAGCAAAAGAAAGATAAAGCTGCCTCTGAAAGGAATGCCAAACCAGAAAATAGCAATGGCGGTTATGATAATAATGTCAACAAACGCAATAATGGCAAAGGGTACTAATTTGCCAATGATGTATTCATTGGGCTTCAGTGGCGATACCTTAATCTGTTCCATGGTGCCGGCTTCACGTTCTTTAACAATGGACATTGCAGTCAGCATGATGGTAATAAGGGAGATAATCAAGGCAATCACTCCGGGAAGATAGAAATTAATGCTTTTTAAATCCTGATTAAACCAGTACCGTGGAATAAGTTGGGTGGTACCTATAGAAACGCCGTATTTTTGCCGTTGCATCAGTTTAATTTTGATGGTGCTTACAAAGCGTTCCTGCGTATATGAAAGCGTCAGTGCATTGATATATGACTGGATAACAGATGCCCTGCTTGAATCAGTGCCATCTAAAATTACCTGCAATGAAACAGGCTTGCCAATCTTTACATTCTTGCCAAAATTTTTGGGAATCTCTATATAAAAATCAATGTAGTCTTTTTCTATTAAATACAGTGATTGTTCCGGTGAATCCAGGTATGCATACATTTCAAAGCAGGGTGAGGCAATAACCTGCTGCAGAAACTCTCTGCTTAATGATGTGCGGTCCCTGTCAAAAACTGCAAATGATACATTGGTAACATCAGTATTCACCGCATAGCCAAACACCAGTGACATGAGTATTGGCGGCACAATCATAATTGCCCGTAGTTTCGGATCGCGCATGACAAGGGCAAATTCTTTTTTTACCATTATCCTGATATTGTTTAACGATAGTTTCATGGCAACTATCCTGCATATCGTAAATTAATTTTTTTAATGCCAATGATAATCATAATAAATGCAAACACTGTCATAAAAATAATCTGAGTTGTAAGCAAGGATGCGGCTAATCCTTTCAGTGCAATGCCTTTTATGAGTGCTATCATGTAGCGTGCCGGAATGATGTATGTTACAGCCTGCAAAATGATTGGCATATTCTTAATGGGAAATATAAAACCTGATAACAGAATTGTTGGCAGGTACGTTGCTATCATTGCCACCTGAATTGAAAGCACCTGTATGCGCGTAGCCGAAGATATAACCAGACCAAAAGTGCATGTGCCAATTAAGAACAGTATTGAAACCAGCAAAAGTTGGGTAAAACTTCCCCTGACAGGGATATCAAACACAAAGTAGCCAACAAGGTAAGTAATGACCACATCAAACATGCCTATGAAGATGTACGGAATGAGTTTGCCGGCAATCACTTCCCATGAGCGCACAGGCATGGTAATAAGGCTTTCCATGGTACCTCGTTCCCATTCACGGCTGATTGCAAGGGATGTGATGAGTGCGCTGATTATGGCAAGCACTATGACTATGAGTCCCGGCACAACATAGTTTTTGCTTTGCAATTCTTCGTTATACCATACACGGCTTTCAATATTTACCGGCATTGGTATTGAGCCACAGCCTGCACGGTTCAGGTGTTCCTGCATCCATGCAATATTATACTGTGATACAATAGCATTAAAATATGCTGAAGCGATAGTAGCCGACATAGAATCGGATGCATCTACTATAAGCTGCAGGTGTACTGATTGCCCGCTTTTTACATTTTCAGTAAAATTGTACGGGATGATCAATGCGGCAACTGCTCTGCCGCTGTCAATTGCTGTGTCGATATCATTGTATCCGGTAACATAACCTTTGCAGGTAAGGTATTCACTGTGCATGAAAATTTCAGCAAATTGCCGTGATGAAGGTGTTTTATCCTGATCATAGATAATAAATGCAACATTTTTCACATCCATATTCAGCGCGTAACCAAATATGAGCACTAAAAGCACTGGCGTAATGAGTGCAAGGATAAGACTGCGGATATCTCTGTAGATATGGATCCATTCCTTTTGAGCTATTGCCAGAATGCGTATTAATGTTTTCATATTACTGTGCCTTTGCTATTGCTTCCACAAATGTATCCTCAAGTGAAGGAATAACTTCACGTATGGAAATTGTACCAATACGGTGCTTACTGCACAACATGCTGATTTCCTTTTTTGCTCTGTGAACATTGTCCACAAACACGCGCACTGCATTGCCACTGCGCACAGCATTTGTATATTCCGGGTGTTGCTGTAACAACTTTTCAGTTTCAACAGGATTTCTGCTCTGAACTTCAATCAGTGGTTTGCCAATCATTGCCTTAACCCTGGCGGGAGTGTTCACTGTAAAAAAAGATCCTTTGTACATAAGTGCAACGCGATTACACCGTTCAGCTTCATCCAGGTATGCGGTGCTTACCATGATGGTAACACCTTCCACGCACAGGTCATACAATATGCGCCAGAATTCCCGCCGAGAAACAGGGTCAACACCATTGGTTGGTTCATCAAGCAGAAGCACAAGAGGCTGGTGCACAAGCGAGCACGCCAGCCCTAACTTCTGTTTCATGCCGCCGGAAAGTTTACCGGCAAGTCTGTCCTTAAACGGTTTTAAGTTACTGAAGCGCCACAGTACGGGCAACATTTTCTGAATTTCCTTCTGGCGCATGCCAAAGATTTTGCCAAAAAAGATGATGTTTTCAAGCACTGTTAAATCTTCGTACAATCCAAAGCGCTGCGGCATATAGCCAATGTGTTCTTTGACATAGTAGATGCTGTCATCATACAACCTGCCGTCAAAATACAGGTTGCCGCTGTCAGGCCGTAATATCCCGGCAGACATCCTGAGCAGGGTGCTTTTTCCTGCACAATCAGGGCCCACAATGCCGATGATCTCGCCTTTGCGCAGGGTCAGGCTTATATCGTTTACAGCTTTTATGCTGCCAAATGATTTTGTGACATTATTAAGATCTATCATTGTTCACCTGTTACAATTAGTGCATCTGCGGGCATCCCCGGCTTTAATTCTTTCCCGGAATTGTCAATGGCAATCTTCACTGCAAAGACTAACTTCACGCGTTCTTCTTTTGTTTGGATGGTTTTTGGGGTAAATTCAGGTTTATTGGCAATGGCAACAACCTTGCCGGTAAAAGTTTTATTGGGGTAACTATCGACAAACACTAAAGCCTTTTGTCCATGTTTAACCAGCCCAATATGCTTTTCGTTTACATAGATTTTAATCCATGCTTTGGTAAGGTCAGCAAGCGTCATGATTGATGTGCCGGGAAAGGCAAGCTCGCCCACCTCCAGGTTTCGTGAAAGTACCACACCGCCAAGCGGCGCATACAGTACCGCCTGCTCTATGGTTGCCATAACATAATTATAATTGCCTTTTGCAACGTTGTATGCTGCAACAGCGTTGTCAAACTCGCGCTGCGATATAGAACCGGTAGTGAAAAGTTCACGTGCCCGTTTCAGGTTCTTTTGGGCATTGTTCAGGTTTGCCAGTGCTGACAGCTTCTGTGCCGATAGTTCATCATACGCTAACTTTGCAATTAAATCGCCCTGTTTAACTTCTTCACCTTCATCAAAGGGAAGGGAAACAATCCTGCCGGCAATTTTAGATGCAACCTCAATCTCAGTAACCTCAATTACACCGGAGCCTTCAATGCGCCTGCCGTTTGTGCCCATATAGCGCACAAGCTCAAAATACAGTGTTACACCAGCTACAACAACAAGTACAGCAATAACAGGAATTATACGTTTATTTTTCATTGTGCACCTCCGCAAAGATAAGACTGGTACAATCAAAACCGGTGTCCTTTTTCAGCTGCGCAATAGCACACCAGAAATCATTTATTGCCTTAATATATCCCATGCGCGCTGATGTAAGCTGTAACTCGGCATTAAGCAGATCAGCGTTTTTTATAACACCGGCTCTATAGCTTTCTCTGGCAACACGCAACCCTTCCGCAGCAGTTTCTATGTTTTTTTTCTGAGACAGCATGCTCTGATAGGAAGTCATAAGCCTGCCATAGTCAGCACGAACAGCAATGGCAATTGCCTGTTTGAGCTGCAACAGTTGCTGGTCAATTTCTTTCAACTTTTCTTTTTGTTCACGTTCCACACCCTGAGCGGTATCAACAGGAGCCAGTGCACCCCAGCGGTAGGTTGCAGCAACGCGCACCTGCCAGGTAGTCTGCCATTCCCTGGTTCCGGTTATTGCCGATAAGTCTATGCTTTGTCCGGGGAAAGGCAGTTGAATTTGAGGTGTGTCCGGCATAAGGTAACTCTTGCCATAATACCCCGCTATACTGAATGTTGGCCACAGGTACACCGATTGCGCAGCATCTATGCTATTGCCAACAATATCTTTACTAAGAGTAAGCTGAATTACTTCCGGCCTTTGCATAAGAGCCTTTTCAACCAGCGTAGCAACAATGTCGTATGAGTTTGGCTGTTTTATGGAACTGTCAAACCCTTCAAAGATAACGGTATATGTACCGCTTTTAGCACCCAGGTAATAGTTAAAAAGGTCAAGTGCGGTTGAAAAGTTATTACGTGCCTCAATGAGCAGGGGTTCCTGACTTTGCAACTGTACCTGTGCCTGGAGGAGTTCAAATTTTGGGATTGTGCCGGTATTAAACATCCGGTTAACGTCAGCTACATTAGCCTGCAACACGGCAATTGAGTTTTCTCTAAGTTTGATAATTTCGTTAGCAGTGATGACATCAAAATAGCTTTTGATGACATTATATTCAATGCCGGATTTTACTTTTTTAATTTCTTCTTTTGCAAGTTTGTAATTGTTGTAGCTTTGCGACAGTGAATTATAAAAGTTACCGGGATTTATACCAAAGCGCACCTGTATAAATTTTAAATCATATTGACCGTCAGAAAGGCTCATAAAGCCGTTTTCAGCATACTGTCGCATAGCACTTGCTTCAGATTCTAATGCCGGATAGAGCATTCCCCATGCTTGCGCTATTTTTTCGTCAGCCTGTTTCAACCTGTTTTGTGCCATGATATATTCCGGGCTGTTTTTAAGCGCTATATCAATTGCTTCATTGAGTGAAAGTGGCTGATTGGCATGTGCGTATGAAATTAAAAGCAAAAAAAGTATGGGCGATAGTACCTGTATAACAAAATCTTTTGCTTTCATATGTCCTCCTTGATGATACCGTATGACATCAAAGACAGTAAATTAGCAATATATTCGTTTACATGGTTGTCACTGAAATAGTTCGCATGAAGCGAGGTGCCCTGCAAAATCTGACGCATAAGATTATAAAAGATAACTGCACCTGCAACCGAAATCATGGTGTATTGGGGATGAAGCCCGGGATTTATGCTTTTATCTTTCCCTGCTTCAAAAATATTGCCAATAAGATGAGTCATAGGCTCTATAATTGTTGGCGCTATAATATTTTTTATATATTTTCCTCCGCCGGCAAGCTCACGCATAATAATCATAAAATACCGCCTGTCTAAATTGCTGATGTGATTGGCATACGCTTCAATAATGATAAGCGGATTTCCGGTTTCCTGCACTTTTGCAATATTGGCCAGTATTGTATCAACGATAGTTTGTCCAAGTTCCTGTATAATTGAAACGTACAGTGCTTCCTTACCGGGGAAATGATAGTAAATCATTGCCTTGTTTATTCTGGCTCTTTTAGCAATACGGTCAATACGGGCACCATCCAGTCCATACCGGGAAAATTCATCAATTGCTGCATTCAGTAATTTTTCTTTTGTTGTTTTCATAATGATTTATTAAAATATTAACCAACCGTTTAGTTAACAAAATATCAAATAGTATTCCAATTGTCAAATTTTTTAATATTTATTCCTTAATTTTTTCAAAGCAAGAAATACTTAATTACTCCGGCTGTTTTCGCTGGAGGGAATATATACATCATTATTACTCAGCACTAAAAAGTATTTTTAGAAATTATTACTAATATTTTTATAAAAAAGACTGTTTATGCAAAAAAATATCAATCTCATAAATTTACACATTTATGAAGAAGGTTAATTTATGTATATTTATTTTTAATATATTTTAGAGTAAAAAACCATAAAAACTTTACAAGATGTAAATATTTATATAACAGAGTATGCGGGGATAGAGAATAGAGCATCCCCGCATGTAATAGTATTAACTTACTGTGATACTTTGCCATCTTGAATGATGACGGGATTGTCACCATCTACGGTAATTGTTGATCCTGTTTCTTTTATCTTTATTGTTGATCCGTTAGGTGCACCACTTATAATCGTTGTATTGCTGCTTATGGATGTGTGAAGTGTCCCAACGCTGGAAACTTCAATAGAGTAACTCCGCGAATCTTTGTTTACTAAATCTGCCGGAAACACTGTTACTCCAATGAAAAGCGTAATAATGAAAACTATAATAAAGAGCTTCCTCATAATTACATCCAATATTAATTTTTACTAAAATATGCATTCCCTTTTCTTAATGAATTTTTATGAAATAGTCAAGTAAAATATCATAAAACATATTTTAAATATTTCCCCATGAGATGTATGGTCAGGTTAGATTACATGAGTTAAGATAATAGGCATGATGCTGTCGAAAAGCATTCTCTGAAGTAGCTGATATTGAATGTCGATTCAATCCGTTCTAAAAGCAGCCCTTACCCCCTTCTAAAAAAAATGTTGCAAAAAATAGACTCATTATAGTATCATAACGAAAATAAAGAGGAATATTTTATGGATAAAAACAGGCGAATACTCATTGCAATACTGGTTATTCTGGTTTTTGCTGTTGTACTGGCTATCATTCAAATCAGCATTACCATGCAAAGGCAGGCTACCTTAGGAATGCGTATAACTCTTGCAGAAGGGCCTGGTGTTGGTGTGGTGCGGGTGCATGGTCGCATTGAATCCACTGGCGACATGCTCTCGCAGGCTAATGCTGACTATGTTATTAAACGCTTGGATGAACTTGCGCAGGACAGTCGCATAAAAGCAATAATTGTGCGGATTAATTCACCGGGTGGGACTGTTGCTGCAACACAGGAAATTTATAACAAGATACTATCGCTCAGGAAAAAAAATATACCGGTTGTTGCATCAATGGGCGATTTAGCTGCATCAGGCGGTTATTATATTGCTTCAGCGTGCAATACCATTGTGGCAAATCACGGCACTATTACTGGCTCCATTGGCGTTATTGCCATAGCTCCTAATTTACGAGGGCTTTTTGAAAAATTGGGGATACGTATGAATGTCATCAAAAGCGGCAGGTATAAAGATATCCTTGCCTCGTACAGGGAATTATCACCGGAGGAATTGCAACTGATTCAGCAGATTATTGATACAAGCTACCAGAAATTTGTGCACGATGTTGCGGTTGGCCGGAACATGGCAGTAAGCGATATCATGCCGTATGCTGACGGCAGGGTGTTTACCGGCAGCCAGGCTTTAGAGTATAAGCTGGTTGATGAATTGGGGACCTTTGAGGATGCTGTAAATAAAGCACGCAAGCTTGCAAAATTACCCGAGGATAGTGCAGTGTATGAAGATACTGCAAGTCCCTTTGAAAGAATACTTGCCACCATGGCTTCATTTGTAAAACCAAAGCTTGAACAGTATATAAGCACAAATTATTCTTTAGTAGAGTACAGCTATCTGCCATGAATATACTACAGTTTATTGATTATTTTTACAATGCCATAGTTGACCCTGAAAAGCTATCGCAGATTATTGCTGTAGAGGAAAGAAGGCATTTTGCCATAAGTGCAATAATTGTAGCAGTTGTGGTTTTTATGGATATAGTGGCGCAGTCGCTTTTAACCGTACAATCGGGCTTTTTTTATTACAAGCTAACCTATGGTTTTGTGGCGCTTTTTCTCATTAACATTGTTGGTATTGTGATATATGCAGGTTTGCTTA
This sequence comes from Leptospira biflexa, assembly GCA_020721905.1. Lineage (GTDB taxonomy): Bacteria > Spirochaetota > UBA4802 > UBA4802 > UB4802 > UBA4802. The sequence goes on from DYLU01000010.1 coordinate 54,638, forward strand.
CCATAACATTGCAGATTGCAGGCTATCAGGCATCAGGTGGATTTATAATAAATGCGCTGGCACTTGCACAGGTACCGCGGATATTCATTGTGCCAGTGGTTCTGATATTCCATTCGTTATATTTTGCACCGGTGTTTTTTTATAGTTTGGGCTCGCTTGTACTGATACTGTGGTCAATCATTATTGCCATGAGGTGTGTTTCACAGCGGTATTCACTGGAAGCAGTCAGGGCAATAGGTTACCTGGTTGCACCTGCCATTGTTACAGGTATTATGGTTTTTTTAATCTTTGTTGCTGGTGTTATGGTACTAATTGGGCTTTTATCGTAGTTGTTATATTGCTTTACGTACAGCACCTGAACGGATGCACCGTGTACATACATACTTACGTACTACTTTGTTGCCTTCAACTACACGAATTTTTTGAACATTAGGATGCCACACTTTCTGAGTCTTTTTATTGGAATGGCTTACATTATGCCCAAATACCAAAGTCTTTCCACACACTTCACATTTAGCCATTGTTAACTCCTGTTCCTGTATTAATGATTATATGATAGCATTCAACACTATTAAGAGCACGTATTTGTAACCGATAGTTGCCTATATAATAGCTGAAAAATGCTTATTTGTCAATTTTTTATTAACACACTGCTGTATCAATAAATAAAATTATGAGCAATAATTATCTAATATACTCCATGCATCTTTAGTGTATACAGTTCTTTAATAGTGAACTGTATAACAATAATTACCGATAGTAACCGTAAAGAAATGATAGACAATAATTTTAATGACTTGTAAAAATTGCAACAATTTTATTTGATTTTTTACCATTTATTGTTTAGCTCAATATGTGCATACAATAATAAATACTGTACAAAGCGATATGCAAAGGACAATCTTGTTACGAAATTAAATATTGCAGCTTTACCATTACGTTTGTATATTTATATGTGAGGTTATGTATAATTTTGCATACATTTTGCGTGAAGATTTTTGTCATAGGCGATTGTGACCTATAAAGCGTAGTTAAAACAAGGTACTATAGGTTATTCCCGGTCACAATGCAATTGAGATGAAGAATCTATATATTACAGTGTAAGATAAAAATGTTTAAAAGCAAGAAACTCATGGATGGCAGAATAAATGGCTAAAATTAATACAATAATTATTAAATCTCAGTGTAGGGAGTTATCTTTGGATGTACAATAGCTGGCTGAAGCTGGCTATGATTATGATGACGTTACTATATTACATATTTTTGGAGAATTTACTATGAAAATCACTGAAGACATGAAATTGAAAGATGTAATCACCCATCATGTTCAGGTGGCTAAAGTTTTTAAGAAATATAAACTGGACTGTATTGGATGCAAGGGTGCAGATGAGGATACTATACGGATTGCGGCAACAAATTATGGACTTGATGTACAGCAGTTTGTAAAGGAACTTAATGAAGCCATAAAAGAGGCTAAGAATTAGTTTATGGCATTACACCATACCATGCGCGTAATTGCTGGTAGCTTTAAGGGGCGGATTATCCCGTTTGAAAAAAAGCTAAAAGGAGCCGAAGCCACCAGCCAGCGTTTAAAAAAGGCATTATTTTCAATACTGGGTGAGGATTTAACGGGAAAAAATTTTCTGGATTTGTATTGTGGTACCGGCCAGATTGGTCTGGAAGCATTAAGCAGGAATGCTTCGCTGGTTGTGTTTAATGATAGCAATAGAAACCGCTATCAGTTTGTTAAGGAAATTGTTCAAGTGTGGGAATTGTCCGGAAGATCATTACATTACAACATTGATGCAACACGATGTATATCACTATGCAGTGAACGGGGAGTTGTATTTGATGTTGTGTTTTGTGATCCTCCATTTGAAAAAATAGCCGGTATCCCTGCAGTGTATATTAAAATTTTACAGGCTATTTCTGATAGCAGCAGTATAAACGAAGATTCGGTTATTCTTGTGCAGCATTATCATACTAACATTATGCCTGAGAGAATTGGAAGGTTACTAAAAAAAGATACGCGAAAATATGGCACAAATTCATTAAGTATCTATAAAGTAGTGTAGTACTGTCATAAGAGGGGTACAGACGGCATGCGCACGTTATACAGACACAATGTATTGTGTTTGTACAGCGTTGTGAGGAAAGTCCGGACACCGCAGGGCAGGATGCCGGGTAACACCCGGGCGCCGCAAGGCGACGGAAAGTGCAGCAGAAAACATACCGCCCCGTAAGGGGTAAGGGTGAAAAGGCGAGGTAAGAGCTCACCGCATCTGCAGTAATGCAGGTGGCAGTGCAAACCCCATCCGGTGCAAGGCCAAATAGGCAACCGCTACTAAAGTGGCCCGCTTGAGGTTGCGGGTAGGCCGCGCAGATGTGTATGGTAACATACACACAAGATTGATGGCTGTCAAAACAGAATCCGGCTTATGGACCCCTCTTTATTTTTTTGCAATTATTAATTGCCATGCCCTGTCTGAAAGCTGGTATACACGGGGTGTTTTGAATCCGGCATTGGCCAGCCAATCAAAATATTCTTCACGTGAATAGATATTGCCTTTTTTGCTTTGTGTAAGCATGTGCAGGGCAAGGGTAGCTCCCAGATAGCTTTCATTGCGCAAATTGTCAAAAATGGCAATAATACCATTGGCATTCAAGATAGCGTGGCACATACTGATAATTTTTTGATTATCTTCCGGGGATTGACCATGGCACAGATTCCCCAAAAATGCTATATCAACCGTGCAATCAGGCAATGCTGCTGTTGCATCTCCTGCAATAACTTCTATGGTGGGTATTTGTTTTAATTCATCCTGTGTTATTTCAAGGGATTGAGGAAGATCAAATACTATTGTAGCAATTCCGCGTCGTACAAATTCTTTAGCAATGGTTCCCGGTGCACCACCTATATCAATACACCTTACAGGGTCAGAGCATTGTGCAATGCACAGATCAACTATCTGGGGTGCCAGTTTCTTTTTCCATGGCGAATCCATACCTTTGATAAAATCGTGCATGGATAATTCTTTAAAGCTTGTTTCATCAGGTAAGCCGGTTTTAAGCACATGGGGAAGCGTTTTCCATGGATTTATAAGGTACAGTAAAAATTGTAAAAAGAAACCTTCATATTCAGGACTTTGTTCATCAACAAGATGGCTTACACAATATTCAGCTGGCATGTATGTATCACCATTTTTGATAAGATATCCTAATTCAACCAGCGCCTCAAGCAGTATCCATGTTGCCCGCCTGTCAAACTGCATCCGTAACGCCAGTCCATCTGCGGTATTGGGCCTGTGGTGAAGCTCTTTGAACACACCCAGGCGGTGTGCCTGCCCAACAAAAATGGCTTCTTCTAAATAATGCTGCAATGTTCGTACGGGTGTTGGGGTCAGAGCCATAAAGTACCTTCCATATTTACTGGTATAATGGACTTTGTATATAGTAACTATCGCCCATAATGAGTGTCATGGTTTTTGTGCATACAGTATGATGCTTTTGGGGAAGAAATTGTCAAAGAAACGCTCAACCTTTTGCATGAAGGGTGAAAACAGTACACGCGTTAAAAAGTTGCGATAGTGTCTGGTGAAAAACTGGTTTTCTAAATGAAGACCCACCACACAGCGAATAAGCCAGTAGATTGTGTGGAATGAATGGCGAAAGTCAATGGCGTAAATTTTAAGACCATTCTGTTCCATGATATGAGCCAGTGCGCGGGGAACATATTTGCGAACGTGCCCGCCGGGAGATGTGAAGTATTCATATGTCAGTGTGTCATATAAAAGCTCGGAGATATACGTTGGCACGGTTATTGCAATAAGCCCGCCAGGCTTCAGCACCCGGGCAAGTTCACTGCAGGCTTTGTTATCATCACTGACATGCTCCATAACCTCGGAACATATGATGCGGTCAAAGGTGTTGTTGCGGAAGGGAAGATTTAATGCATCGCCCACCAGTACCTGAAAACGGGCACCGGGCTTTGACTGGCCGCTGTCGCGCATGTGGACTAACGTAAACCGTGTACGGCGAACACAGTCCATATCCATATCCATGGAAAAGACATTTGCTCCGCGTGCCACAAATTCAAATGAGTGCCGTCCCAAACCACAACCAGCATCAAGAGCAGTATCACCTTCCTGCACAGCCAGAAGATCAAAGTCAACGGTGAGCATCAATTGCCTCCTGATATACAGTAACCATCTGTTTGGCTGCATTTTCCCATGTGAAGGTTTTTAAAACGCGCTCTCGTGCTGCTTTACCAATACGCTCACGCACCGATGGATTATCAATGAGGTAATCTATGGCCTCGGCCAGTGCATACGGGTCACGAGGTGGTACCAGTATTCCTGTTTTCATGTGCTGGCCCACAACCTCAGGCAGCGCACCGCCAGTTGCTGCAATAACCGGAAGCTCACATGCCATGGCTTCTGCTGCAGGAAATCCAAATCCTTCATACAGTGAAGGACACAGTGCTATTTGAGTTTGAGCATATAACTGTACAAGCTTATCCAGTGGAATTTTACCTGTGAATGTTATACGGTCATTGAGGTTAAACCTGTCAATCCACCGTGGTACATAATTGCGGTTGGGAGCACCGCCATCAACGATGGTTAAATGAACTTTATGCTTTGTAAGCGTCAGGGCTTTGAGCATGTAGATGACGCCTTTTTTACGGTCTTCCACATTACCCACAAAGATTAAACTGTTAGGCCGTTTTTGCGTTTTTATTGGGTAAAATATTGATGAATCCATGCCATTGTATACCACGCGCTGCTTTTCAAGTGGCACGCCAAATGCTGTATAGATTTCTTTGGCTGAATCGTGTGATACGGTAATGATGAGGTCCATTTTGTTTGCTACATATTTTTGCATCACAAGCGGATAGTACAGAATGCGCTTGGTTTTAAGGAAAAAGCTTGAAGGATATTCAAACCAGGTGGAGCGGTCAATGGTTAATGGATGATGAATGGTTGATACAAATGGTATGCCAAACTGTTTTATGAGTAAAAAGCCATAGCCAAGACACTGATTGTCGTGTATTATATCAAATGTATGTGTCTGCAACAATTCACGCAGCTTACAATAAGCCCGTATGGAAAATGATTCAATCTCAGGGAAAATGCCAAACTTTGATGCTACAAATTCATAGAAATTCAGGGGCTCTAATGTGGCAAATGGCCTGTGTGGTTTTACAAAATCCTTAACATTGAAATAATTATGGTTATCAATATAGTGATAGGTAACGCCTTCTATGGGGAAAGGATAGGGATGGCCAACAATGGCATGCACCTCATGGCCTAATTTTGCCAGTTCGCGTGCTATGTACATTAAATAAATTCCCTGGCCGCCACAATATGGATTTCCTCTATAGCTTAACAGACATATCTTCATAGCTTGCTCCTGTACCGCTCAATGACATCATGGTACACTGAAAGTGTATTTTTTGCTGCAACAGGCCATGCAAAATTTTCCTCAACACGCTTCCTTCCTTTGATTCCTAATTCGTGGCGCAGTGCTTTGTTGTTTAAAAGTTTTAGGATCCCTTCTTTTAAGGCAACCGGGTCTTTTGGTGGCACAATGATTCCGCAGTCACCAACTACCTCAGGGAGTGATCCGGCACTGGTAACCACTACCGGAGTATTGCATGCCATGGCTTCAGCTGCTGGCAGCCCAAACCCTTCATACAGTGATGCCATGACCAACATGGTGCTGGTACTGTAGAGATGTACCAGCGTGCCCAGATCAACCTTGCCGGTAAACGTAACTCTATGTTCAAGATGACGTTCTTGAATCCACCCCCATGCGGTGAGCCGTTTGGGTGGTCCATCATCAACAATGGTAAGCTTAACACCTTCAGGAAGCATCGTCATGGCATCAAAAAGATAGCGCAAACCCTTTTTATGGTCCTCAGTATTGCCAACAAAAAGGATGGTATTTTCTTTACGCTTTTCACCGGTATTGCGAAAAACCTCAACATCCATGCCATTATATACCACAGAAACTTTTTGGGGTGGTAATTTAAATGCTTCATGCAATGCATTGATGCCTTCTTTTGAAGAGGTAATAACCCTGTCAAGCCGGTTTATTACAATCCGCTGCATGGTAAGTGGGTAGAATAAAATAGTGCACACCATCTCCCACATGGTATTATCAACAAGGAAATCAGCTTCACGGTCTTTTGTAAGCGGGTGATGTACGGTAGTAACTATCGGGATACCATACCCTTTCATGGGAAGCAGTCCCCATCCCAGACACTGCACATCATGGATAATATCATACTGTTTTTCTTTCAGAAGCTTTCGCAAAAGAAAAAAAGCTTTCATGCTGAATG
>DYLU01000065.1 GCA_020721905.1 Leptospira biflexa
AGAATACAGATAAAATGCGGAAATCAACAACAAAAAAGGGGTCAGAGCCTGTAAGAGAAGGGATAAACTCTCCTTCTAACCTCCTCTCTTTAGTCTTTAGAATCAAGGGGTCAGAGCATTATATCTTGATATTTACTCCAACCATAAAGCTTTAGAACCATTACCTGTTTGTTGCACATGCAAAATTGCCGGAAACATTTCCTTAACATCATCAATATGCGAAATAATAAATATTTGCCGATACTGTTCCTGCAAGCTATAGAGCGCATTTATAATTGCAGTGCGTCTATCATTATCCTGACTACCAAATATCTCATCAAAAGCCATAAATCCTACTGCACCGCAACCGGTAAGATCACGAATGGCATTACTAATAGCAATTCGCAGGCACAAATTGGCACAATCTATTTCACCTCCCGAAAACCTGCTCAATGGATACCATGCACCATCATCCATTATTAAAAAATTAAAATCATCATCTATGCGAATCTCCTGATAGCGTCCTTGAGTTAGTTGATGAAAAAGAGTACTTGCATAGTTTTCAATAAGTGGTTTTGCCTTTGTAAGGATCCAGCTTCTAAAATCATCCATAACTGACTCAAGACGTTGCAAAAGTTCAAGCTCATTTTTTGCTTCTTCAACCTTTTTTCGGTTATCATTATCTTTTTGAAGCTCACTGGTAATTTGCTCAATAGTATGATAAATGCGCTGAAGGGCAATTTCAACTTCATGCATTTTTTTTGCTAATGATTCCTGTTGCGTAAAAGCCTGTTCGTATTCACGTTTACTTTTCTCATAGTGTTCTTTGCTAAAATCAAGCTCCTTAATTGCTATTGAATTTGATTTAATTTTTGCTTCAAGTTCACAATTTTGCTTTTGCAAATTTTGTAATTTTTTTTGCAATGCTGGAATTTCATTAACCTTTGCCGATAATTCAATAAAACGTGTATGAATTTTTTCGCATTTATTATATTCATTCACTATTTCATTATAGTTATTTTCATTGAATACAACATTTTTGAGCAACTCCAACCTTTTATGAAGATTATCAAGTTGTTTTTGTTTTGTTGAAACTTCCTGTTTCAGTGATTCTATATTTTTCGTTTTTACTGTAAGCTTTGCTTTTGTCTGGCTCAGTGTGTTTAGATTTTCTTCAATTTCTTTTTTGGCTTTCTCGGCGCTTTGTATTGATTCTTCAATAGTACGCAACTGATTTTGCAATGTCACAATTTCATTTGTTTGGAACTGCTCAATCTCTTTTGAAAGTCGTGTGATTGTACCATCATACGCTTCATGAAGCGGTCGAAGGCAAGTTGGGCATTCAGTATCCTTACCAAGCTTTTTAATAGCTTCAATATGTTTTTTTCTGTCCTGAATTGCCTTTTGAATCCCGCCAATGCTGCGTGATATTTCTGAATGTTGGTGCTGTAACTTCTTAATAGTATTTTCTAAGCCTTTCTTATTCTTTTCACCATCGCTCATAGCATCAGAAATATTGGTCAGTGAAGCAACCTCTTCTTCCAATGATTGTATAAGAATATTTTTTTCATTGAGTTCCTGTATAAGTATTGTGCATTGTTTTTCAATTTCTATTTTTTCTTTGTCTTTAATCCTTATCTCCTCAAGTTTATCTTTCTGTTTTTTTAATTGATGATATTTTTGTTCATCTTCTTCCAGTTTTTCACACTCTTCTTGCATTTTCCCCAATTCTACTAATCGCAACGTAATATCATCGATATTCTTTATACAATTTTCACGGGCACTGTTAAGTTTTGTACTTTCCTGCATATGTTCATTATATTTTTGATACTTATGTTGCTGAGTTTCAAATAATTGCTTTATATCTGAAAACTTTTTTTGTGTTTCAGAATATTGTTGTGTTTTGCTTTGTAATTCCTTTTCTTTTACAGCAGCCTCACTTGATAAATTTTTTACCTGTTCCTGTTTCAGATTTATTTGCTCATCAGTTAATAACATTGCAAACTGACCATCAATATATCTTTTTTTATCGTTTTTATCATTGCGTATATTCTGTAAAATTTCATCCAGCATTTGAAATCCCATAATTTTCCTGATCAACTCTCTTCGCTGCCCTCCTCGTGCTTCTGATATCTCTCTGAGCTCGCCCTGTGCTGCAAAGACTGATCTTTTAAACGCCTCTTTTGACATTCCTATAATTTTTTCAATTGCACGTGTAACCTCACTTGCTCCGGTTACTATTGCCTCCTCATTTTTATATAAAAACGCCTGTGCATTTAAATTTTTCCCTCTAAATTCACGTAGTACGGTATACTGATTATTTTCAATTTCGCACACTAATTCAATTCTTACTGCTGCATTCTCCCTGGCAAAGCTACTTCGCATTATTTCTTTGTTTGCAGGCAATTCTCCATAGAGTGCACACATAATAGCATCAAATAGAGTGCTCTTGCCACTACCATTTTTCCCAATAATGCCAACCAGCCCTTCTTTAAACTCAATACAAGCATCAGCATACTGTTTAAAATTTGTCAGCTTCAATGACTGAATAATCATAGTTATTCCTTTACCTCATTTATCGCATCCAGATATCGTCTGATATATCTTTTCCCAATGCCAGTAATGGCTTTACGTTCACTTCCATCAGCAATCTGTGATGTGCAATAATTTACAAAAAGCTCCTCTATTGAAATTTGTTCTTTATAACCGGAGTTATCGCCCCTATTTGTTTTAAAAATTCTTTTTGGAAGCACTATAAGCGCTTCAGGGAATTGCGATGCTATCCACATATTGCTTATTCCTGCGCTCTGATGTCTATCCAGATCATGCAGATACATACTTACGATTGCACCATCAGTACAACTCCCAGCAAAATCCTGTATGCTTTTCTTTATATCTTCATTAGAGCGCTCACTGCAGTGTGTCACATCAAACCTGAGCCACGGCCGTATAGGGATTTCAGTAAATTCAATTGAAGTATTGGTACCGATAGTTACTGTCACAAAGCCTTTTTTTCGTGAGGCTTCCCTATCGCTGAAGCGTTCGGTTGAACCACAATAGCAGGCATGACTCCACTGTTGCAAAACCTGAAAATTGTGCCAGTGCCCAAGTGCAACGTAATTAAACGCGTGTAATAGTTGATACATTGATTCAGGAAATAAACGCTCACCATATTCATCAAGAAGGTAATCCTTACCCAGTGACGTGTGCATCAGAAGGATGTTGCAACCGCTCCGGGGATTTAATTTCTCAATTTGCAAACGATACGCTTCATCGTCATGAATATGTGGAAGGCAATGGAAATGAATTCCATCAAGTGAAATGAGCTCATATTGCTGATTATACACTGCATGCACACCTTCTATATTGTGGAGTGCCTGCAATATCGGGCTGGTATAGACCGTTCTTGGCGTGCTGTGATTACCTGCTATAACAATAAAAGGAATCCTCGCTTTGGTTATTTTTTTTATGAGCGATAGTCCCTGAACAAGTGCACGGTTGGAAGGTGATGCTCTGTGAAATAAGTCACCTGTATGAATCACAAAATCAGGCTTGCGTATGATAATTTCATCTGCAACACGAGCAAATGCCGAATAGACATCAACCTCTCGCTGATTAATACCACTTCCATCAACTCTATCAAAATCGCTAAATCCTAAATGAGTATCAGAAATATGAATAAATGTGGGCATACAGACCTCTTTTGTATCTTAAACAAATAAACTATACTTATGTTTATATGTCAATTAATTTATTTATTTTTTTGTAATTCACACAATGATTCTTTATTGACTAATAGCGTGAAATGATAATTATTTTCAATACAGTTTTTGATAAATAGTAGTTTGTAACATGCACGTTCAATTTTGAAGTGCAATGTTTAAGTACTCTTGTGGTACTTCAAAAGGAGTTTTTTATTTCAATGATTCCCTGGTTTTTAATTTATTGCTATGAAAACAGTTTCGCAAAACGTTTTCTCATCCTACCAAGCTCCCATCCGTCATCCCAAACAATCCACCCTTCATCCCGTTTACTCCTTCTGTCATCCTGTGCACTCCATCTTTCATCCCGAACATTACCCACCTGTCATCCCTAACGAATGTGAGGGATCTATCCGTTGCACAGAACATAGTATTTTTTACTTTTATTGATAACATTCATACATGGCAACTCATAATACAAAAAATTACAATAATGAATCGTCAGTTTTTTATAAAATGTCAGTTTCGATAAATAGGCATTTAACCCAAAAATATTCCAACTGGACTGAATTTTTTACTTGCATTTTTAATGCATATACATTTACTATGGTGTAGTTTGCAAATGGATCATAATTTTTTATTAAATGTGACTCTGATGAACAATGATATAGGCTTTACTGAAAACACCTATCCTGTAAAATATTTATTACAAATTGCCAATTTACATAACACTACTCATTCTGTATCCGAATATATAAAAAAATTAAAAAACATAATTTATCATCTGCAAATTCCTGTGTTTAATATTTCTTGTCTTTCTAATATTGAAGGCACCGATCATCTTTTAATTTTTCCTGATTTACTGGCCCTAAAGAATTTTATTCCTCAATTATCCATTGAAGATACATTAATCTTTGATTACACTACTATAAACATAAAAAAACTTATCAGCAACAGAAGTATTTTTAAAAAGAGCATATTATTTTCAATCCTGAGAGGATATATTACTGTTTCAGATACTCTCACTATCCCTGATAACATAAAAAGTAGCAAAACTGTGTATACACTTGAACAAATAATAAGTGACTTTTCTCTGGCTAATAAAGAACTATCACAAATTCTAACTCCTGACATTCAAAAACTATTACTTAAATCCCCATATTGCGGTGGTGTACTATCTTTCCCACTCAATGATGAAAACAATACCATAGGATCATTTGATATCATTTATTCTAAAGATCATACTCTAATAGATGCAAATGAATTTTTAACACTTGAGCTTATTGCACACTTAATAGCTAATGGATTACGACAGTACCGATATCAGAACAAGATTCTTTTATCTGAAACAAAATATTCCAATCTGATTAATGCTATCCCCATGGCATTGTATGTTATAAACAAAGACTTTACTATTATTGAAACCAATGAAACATTTAAAGAATGGTTTAGTGTTAAACATCCACTTAACAAAAAATGTTACCAGATAATTGCATATAACGATAAGCCCTGTAAAGACTGTGCGGCATTGAGAGTAATGGATAGTGCATCACCTCTTATTCGCGAACAAACTATCCCTGTTTTTGGCAATAACCGTTTTTTCAAATTTAGTGCTTCCCCCATTATTGCACCGTCAGGCAATGTTTCCTCAGTTGTAAATATTCTTGAAGACATAACAACACGGATTATAGCTGAACAAAAGATTGAAAAGTTTAGTTTATCATTGGCTGAAGAAGTTGACAAACAAACTAAAGAAATAAAAGAAAAACAAAAGAAGCTGGAATTAGTAACCAATACATTGTATGGATTAAAACAAGCAAATACAGTTAAAGAAAGCGTTTACCATATTATCCATTCACTTCATGCATTAGGTGCAAAATATTGTATTGTCACACTCCTCAGCAGCGATGTCAACACATTGCAGGTTGTTGATATATTCCCCGAAAACTTTGCTCATACATTGCAATCTGTTTTGCAAGAAAATATCCTTAACAGGGAACTGGATTTTGACGTGTATACAAAAATACCTTTTTTCTCTGTTATTAAAACTGGTAAAAATCTAATAATTGAAAATAGTGACCATTTAAAATCTCTCATTGACGACATGTTCCCAAAACTGGATGCTGGTAAAAAGGAATTTTTGATATCCCTTGTAAAAGATTACATTATCACAATAAACCCTATTGGATCAAAACATCGTACTGAAGGTAGTATAGCGATAGCTCTTGAAAAAAAATCTCTGGAAGTAAATGGTGATTATATACAACTTTTACTTAATGCTGCAGCCGTGGAGATTAACCGCAAGCGCAATCAGGAAGAACTCATAAAGTCAGAACTTAAATATCGCAACTTAGTAGAAAATACCCAGGATATAGTGTTACTATGCACTGATGAAGGCGACATTGTATATGGCAATTCCGTTTTTTATAAATTGTTGAATTATTCCGAATCAAGCAAGCCATCCTTTTTTAATTTTGTTGATGATAGCGAAAAACAACTGCTCAAAACAATAATGAAACATGCACTAAACAGTGGTACAAATCCACAACCTTTTGAAATACAATTATATAATCGTCATAGAAAATATTCATGGTATGAACTGGCCATGAGTTTAGTCCCCCTGGATCATACTATTGGCATTCAGATAGTGGCACGTGATATTGAACGTAAAAAACGCATGGAAGCTCATATTCAAAGCCTTACCGAATTTCAGGAAAAGATTTTACAAAATGAAATGATAGGTATTATCACTACTGATCTCAGTGGCATTATAACAAGCTTCAATAAAGGTGCTTCTACCATATTGGGATATCAACCTTTTGAAATACTCAATACGTCACTTGAAAAACTCATTATATCAACAAATGCACCAAATAACAACTCCACATCATTATTACATTCACTAACACAAAGAACGTATGCTGAAATTACACTTTTAACAAAAACAGGCAATGAAGTTCCTGCTCTATGCATGTCATCACTTCTTCATGATGATCATGATATACCGTTTGCCCACCTTTACTTTTTTATTGATATCAGTGAGAAAAAACGTCTAGAAGCTGAATCGCACGAACTCAATCAAAGACTATATCAGGCTCAAATAGTTACTATTGTATCACTTGCCAAGCTGGCTGAATACCGCAATAAAGAAACAGGAATGCACCTTGAACGGATTATGCGATACGTTGAAATACTTGCATATGAACTATCGCAACACCATGACTACAGTGATTATATAACTAAAGATTATGTACAGGATCTGATCAATTCCTGTCTGCTGCATGATATTGGTAAAGTTGGTATTCCTGATCATATCCTCCTTAAACCCGGAAAACTTACAGAGTATGAATTTGAAATTATGAAGCAACACACTATTATTGGTGCTGAAACCATAGCCGAAGCTGAACATAAAGTTGCAGGTCGTTCATATCTTAATTTAGGAAAGGAAATAGCATATTACCATCATGAACGATGGGATGGTTCAGGATACCCTAAGGGGTTAAAAGGTGATGAAATCCCCCTGTCGGCACGCATTGTGGCAGTTGCTGATGTATATGACGCATTGGTTTCAGAACGGCCATATAAAAGAGCTTTCCCCCATGAAAAAGCTGTTAAAATAATCTCTGATAAATCGGGTATATATTTTGATCCTGTTGTTGTCGCAGCATTTATAAAGAATCACAAAAAATTCCTTGAAATAAAACAAACTTTATTATAAATGAAGCACACATCCTTACCGCCCAAAGGTAGTGAGAGTATAAATTATTTAGAATCAAATTGATTACTGTAATTTTACTGTAATTTTTACTTTAGAATAAATAATAAGCATATTACACCTTTTTTAATTCCCCTTTTATCCCATTATTAATATGTATTATTCCATACATCCCGCTTTGCGCTGCACCGGGATTAAACATATAAGGATTTACAGTATCATTCATTGGCCTGTGGGTATGTCCAAAACATGCAATATCACATCCCAATCGTTTTGCTTCTGACCATACCCCAGTAATATCATGATGAGCACCAAATAAATCTCCATGGGTAATAAAAAATGTATATCCATGTATATGTTTAACAAGAGCTGTCTGCCCATTAATACCCCGTGCTCTATCAATATTTCCACATACCGTAATGACCGGCACTCCATCTGGTATAACTACATGAATTAAATCATTTATACCATCACCACAATGAATCAGGTAATCAAATGATTTCTCTGATTCAATGATATTCTTTATTTTCTGAATATTCCCATGTGAATCAGACAGCACAAGGATTTTCATAACTCTTACCATAAAAAATACTTGCTTTATTTATCACTTGAACGTTCACAGTCTAATCATTATTGCTATTGAATGTATGTGTTTTACATTAATATCTTTATTACAACAATAATTTTTTACCTGAATTTGCGTATCTACTCTCCTGCTTTCAAAGGTATCAGGAGGATATGCTTCATTATTCATACAATAATTTTTGAAATAGTTACTAATAAAAGATCCACTTTCATACTATTACACGCTATATTATAGTTATATTAAATATATTTGAGTATGCTAAAACAATCTAAAAGGTTGCATGTATATGGAACAGTCGTTAATACGAAATTTTTCCATCATTGCCCATATTGACCATGGCAAGTCAACACTGGCCGACCGTATCATTGAGCGATGCAATGCCATTGACCCACGCAATCACGTTGACCAGCTTCTTGACGATATGGATATTGAACGTGAGCGCGGAATTACCATAAAAGCAAATGTTATTACTCTTAACTATCCGTCAAAAGATGGAAATATTTATACGTTCAATCTCATAGATACACCAGGACATGTGGACTTCACCTACGAGGTTTCGCGTGCACTTGCAGCATGTGAAGGTGTACTCCTTCTTGTTGATGCCACCCAGGGTGTTGAAGCACAAACAATAGCCAATATGTACCTTGCTCTTGAAAATGACCTTACCATAGTGCCAGTTATAAACAAAATAGATATGCCCAATGCTGACATTCCACGAACAAAAGAAAGCATCAAAAAAAGCCTTGGCCTTGATCCCCAAACAGCTATTTGTGTATCTGCACGTGAAGGCACTGGAATAGATGAGCTACTGGAAAAAATTGTAGAAAGAATTCCTCCTCCACAGGGTAATCCTAATAAGCCACTGAAGGCATTAATATTTGATTCATATTTTGACCAGTATGTTGGCGTTGTTACTAAAGTAAGACTATTTGACGGTATTGTAAAAGAAGATGATATCATAATGCTTTTCTCAAATCAAAAACAATATGAAGTTACCGAAGTTGGCCATTTCCGATTAAAAAGAGAAAAGCGCTTACAGCTTACTGCCGGTGAGGTTGGCTACATTACGGCAGGCATAAAGCAACTAACTGACACACGTACCGGTGATACCATAACATCTGCACAAAATCCTGTTGCCAAGCCAATTCTTGGATTCAGAGAAGCAAAACCAATGGTGTTCTCAGGCCTTTATCCATCAATCAGTGACGACTATAATGATTTGAAAGAGGCACTGTATAAATTACGATTAAATGATGCAGCATTATTTTTTGAACCCGATAACTCCTATGCACTGGGTTTTGGATTTCGATGCGGCTATTTAGGGCTTCTCCATATGGAAATTGTACAGGAACGCCTTGAACGTGAATTTGGACTGGCACTCATTACTACCGCACCCACTGTAGAGTACAGAGTAATTTTAACCAATGGTACTACACTATTAATAGACAACCCGGTAAAAATGCCCGACCCTTCTCAGATGGAACGCATTGAAGAACCGTTTGTAGATGCAACCATTATAACCCCATCGGAATACATAGGCAACATAATGTCACTGGTCAGTGAATGCCGGGGAATTCATAAAAGAATGGAATACATTGACCAAACCCGCGTACAGTTGACCTACGAAATACCATTAGCTGAAATAATGTTCAACTTTTACGATAAACTTAAATCATGCACCCGTGGCTATGCATCATTTGATTATGAATTTACCGATTACAGGGCTTCCGATATTGTCAAAGTAGATATTCTGGTCAATGAAGAACCGGTTGATGCCCTGTCATTCATGGTACATAAGGATAAGGCACATAAACGAGGACGTGAAATAATTGAAAAATTAAAAGACATCATACCCCGCCAGCAATTCAAAATTCCACTTCAGGCGGCGATAGGCTCTCGCATCATTGCCCGTGAAAATATCTCCCCACTCCGCAAAAATGTAACTGCAAAATGCTATGGAGGAGATATTACCCGTAAACGCAAGTTACTGGAAAAGCAGAAGGAAGGGAAAAAGCGCCTGAAGCAAATTGGTTCAGTGGAAATACCACAGGAAGCATTCCTTACAATCTTAAAGATAGATTAGATTAATAACTAAATAATCCTGCTGCTGATGGTAGCAGGATTAAACAGTATTATGCCCATGTAATCATCTGCGATTCATATTTACGTGGCATATCAGCATGGAGTGGGATTACCCTCACTGTGAATCCAAATTGGCCTGATTTAAGGCAAAGCATTCGTCCTTCGTATGTATATTTGCCATTTCCCAGATCCTCAACCATGAGCATGGGTAATGCAGCACCTTCTTCAATGTCACCTTTCTGATTAAGATTGCCAAAATACAATTCAACCTGCACATCAGCTGGTTTCAATTCACCTAAGTTTACAACAGCTTTTGCTTTCAGTTGAGATCCAACTATGATTTCTTTTTTGCTTTCATGAGTAATGGACTCAACAGCAATTTGCTGCCATTTATGCCGTATGTGCTGTTTCCACTGTGCAAGTTCACGTGAAGCTTTGAAGTTACTATTACTGAACTTTACATAACTATCATGGGCAGTGAGATAATACATTTCGGTATATTCTTTCACCATCCTGTTGGTATTAAATTGCGGCAAAATTGTCTTCATTGATTCTTTAATACTTCGAACCCACTCGCGAGGTATTCCATCAGCACCTCTTGTATAAAACAGTGGAATTACTTCCTGTTCCAGAATGTTGTATAATGATAAACTTTCCACTTCATCCTGATACTCGGGATCCTGATATTCCTCACCCTTACCTATTGCCCATCCATTATTACCATTGAATGCCTCAGGCCACCATCCATCAAGAACGCTTATATTGAGTGCACCATTGGGAACAACCTTCATTCCACTGGTACCAGATGCTTCCTGCGGGCGTATAGGTGTATTTAACCACACATCCACTCCCTGAACCAGATACCGCGCAATGTTAATATCATAATCTTCCAGAAACACTATCTTGCTTCTGAATCGGTCATCCCGGCCTAAATGTATAATTCGTTTAATCAATTCCTTGCCCATGTTATCCCGCGGATGAGCCTTCCCGGCAAATATAATCTGCACAGGCTTTTCCTTATCAAGGAGTATGCGCTCAAGGCGCTGCATATCTTTTAAGAGTAGCGTTGCCCTCTTGTATGTTGCAAAACGCCTTGCAAAACCTATTGTCAGAGCCTCTGAATCAAGAATGGAATCTGCCTTTTCAACTTCAGCGCGCGGTGCACCACGTGCAATAAGTTGTTCTCGTAATTTTTTTCGTGCAAATGCTACAACCCTTTCCCTCAAACGCTCGCGGCAACGCCATAATTCGGAATCCGGGATTGTATCAATATTTTTCCATATCGTTTTATCAACGGGATTATCAATCCATCGAGGTCCTAAATAACGGTTGAGTAAACGCATCATTTCATCTGATGTCCATGACAATATCTGCACGCCGTTAGTTACATGATGAATGGGAACTTCGTTGACGGGTAATCCCGGCCAGATATTACTCCACATTTTCCGTGAAACTGATCCATGTAATTTTGATACGCCATTACAATGTGCAGCAGTCTTTATTGCAAGTACCGTCATACAAAAAGTTTCCAGTTTATCCTGTGGATTTTCTCTTCCCAAACCTAAAAACTCCTCACGTGAAATACCCAACTTTTGATAATAGTGAGACAAATACTTATCAATCAGCTCAGGCGAAAATCTGTCATTGCCTGCAGGTACGGGTGTATGTGTAGTGAAAACAGTACCAGCAGTAACAAACTCCAGCGCTTCATTAAAATGCATTTTGTGGCTAACCATTGCATCATAAATTCTTTCTATACTCAGGAACGCCGAATGCCCTTCATTCATATGGTACACTGATATATTCTTTCCCAGAGCTTTGAGCATTCTATACCCGCCAATCCCCAGAAGCATCTCCTGTTTTATACGCATTTCAACATCACCGCCATAGAGTTGATCAGTAATGGTACGATCCTCAATACTGTTTTCCGAAATATTGGTGTCAAGCAGGTACAATCGTATACGCCCAATAATGCATTCCCATACCTGAGCATACACATTTCTGCCAGGGAATTCAACATCAATGATCAATGGTTTATCATCCTTCATAACCAGTTGCAAAGGAAGGTTATGAAAATCAGTTTCCGGATAACGTTCCTGCTGCCAGCCATCGATATTCAAATACTGATGAAAATATCCCAACCGGTATAAAAGGCCAACTGCAAAGAACGGCAACCCCAATTCACTTGCTGACTTTATATGATCTCCTGCTAGAATACCCAGACCGCCAGAATAAATGGGCAGGCATTCATGGATACCAAACTCAGCACTGAAATAGGCAATCTGCATGTCTTTATATGTTGGATATGCTTCTTCAAACCATGATTTTTTTGTCAGGTGCCATTCCAATTCTTCTGAAACGCGCTTTAAATGCGCCATAAAACTTTCTGAATCAGCTGCCTCATCTAATTCAGATTGTGAAAGCATACCTAACAGAGCAACCGGATTATGATTTGATTCGCGCCATAATTCTACATTAAGGCGGCGGAATAATTCAATTGCTTCAAAGTTCCATACCCACCACATATTATATGCAATAGTTTTTAAAGGCTTAAGGTTATCAGGCAAATATGGATAAACTCTGAATGTCTGTATTGTGCTCATATTCCCTCACATTCTGAAAAGTTTTTTCTTATAGTATAGTGCATCATATCGCAAGTCAAGATTTTAATCATTATAAATAGAAGTTTTTGCCATGAGTTATTGCATAAATTTTTAAAATAAAAAAATAATGATATATTATGTTATGCGATAGTTACTGTTAAAATGTTTACACGTGTGTCTATTCCATGAAAAAGGCTTTATTATGGATTATACAATAGTGATGTATCAGTACCCCCTGGGAACGTATTTAACTCATGATACAGTCAACAAACTCCGTAACATAAAACCCCACTTTATATGTTTCCCGGAATATTTCTTTGTGAATAAAAAATTAGGCAATCATGTACAAACACAGCACAACCAGAATTTGCAGTTAAAACGAATGCAGGTGCTATCAAAGGAATTGAATACTGTTGTCATTGGTGGTACCATGCCCGAACGTAATGGCAATTTTTTGCATAATACTACTTTTGTTTTCCATAATGGGAACATGTTGGGGTTTTACCGCAAACAGAACCTGTTCTTTGCTGAAGAAGGCAAGATAACACCTGGTAATGGCCACTTCATTTTCAATGCATTTGGCATACGTTTCAGCGTTTTGATATGTGCTGATGTTTTTAAGGATGAATATTTTATAGCATTGAAAGAATTAGGTGCACAAATTATCTTCATACCTACATTTTCACTTATTCGTAATGAAACTGTAGAGGAAAAATTTAAACGCGATCAGGATATTTTTGTCCGGGGTGCACAGCTATCCAATGCAATTCTGGTGAAAGTATGCGGTGTTAAATCTAATTATAAAAATTTCCTGCAGGCACGCAGCCTCATTGCATCGCCTGATGGCATACTCTACAGGGTAGATCCTGATCAGGAAGACAGGGCAATGCTGATTGTGAACACTGTAAGCATATAATGTTTGATGAAGCTTTTAACGCTTACAAAGAAAACCTATGCTTGCGATAACCTTAATTATTCAAACACCTTTTCAATTATCACAAAAAAAACAATCATTGCCAAAAACCACATGACAAGAACTATCGCCTTAAACCTTGTATTTTCAGGAAAAGATTTAATAGTATAGCCGCTATCACTGACATAATCTGAATCTTTAAAGAATGAGAAGATAAAAGGGAAAAGTATTGCAGCAAAAAAACCTGTAGCGTTCCACCACATCCATGATACTGATTGCATATACAGCCATATATACACATTAACCAGAATACCTGTTATAAATCCTCCTATAATCAAAAACTGATGAATCTTCTTTTTGACTATCATTCCAATAATAAATACAGCACATATTGGTCCATATAGAAGTGATCCAATTTTATTGACCAGTTCCACAACTGTTTCACTGCTTCCGGCAAAAAAAATAGCAAATAGTGTTGTAATGATCCCCCAGAATACAGTTAATGAGCGTGATAAAAACAGTTTTGCTTTATCATTTATGGATTCTACTTTTTCATAAGCTACTTTAAGTGCATCATTATAGGTTATTGCGCTTAAGGAATTGATTGCTGAATCCATGCTTGACATCGATGCAGCTACAATCCCTGAAACCACAACACCTTTTAGACCAGCTGGAATATAGTGTTTAATAAATGTGGGTATCAACATGTCAGGATGCTGATTGGTTAATAAGAAGTGTAAAGTATTATCTACAGATAATAACAGTAATAGCAAAATCCCTAAAAAAGAATATAACATAACAATGACAAATCGTACTATAGTATTTATAATAACGGCCTTTTGTGCTGAATCAGTGTTCTTACTTGAAAGAAAACGTTGTGCCTGGCTCTGATCAAAACCATAATATGAAATATATAAAAAGAAACCACCACATACCATTGGTGCTAACGAAAAAGTATTACCATCCAGTATCCCAAATGAAGTGTAATTAAATATCTTTAACCGTTGATAATCAATAGTAAAAATGGTATGACCATCTATAATATACAGTATTATCCCGCAGAATAAAACTGTACTGAATAGTATCACCACCAGTTGCATAACATCAGTGTAAATATCAGCTAAAATTCCACCAACAGATGTATATATAAGGGATATTAATGAAATAGTTAAGATAGAAACATACAGATTAAGATCAGTCAAAACACTGATCACATATGAGGTTGCAACAATGGCTACACCCGTAGCCATTGACCTGCTTAGTAAAAAAACCAGTGCCAGGATAACACGTGTATGCATGCCAAAACGCTTTTCCAGCCATTCATAGATGGAAAAACCCTGATATGACCTGAAGGCAGGAATAACAACAAGAATGAGAAAAATCATGGATAATGGAAGGGCTAATTCATACTGCAACCAGGTTAGCCCTCCATCTTGTTTTAAAGCTATAAAAGCAGGAACTCCTATCAGGCTTATTGCGCTTACCTGATTTGCCGCAAGTGATGACCCTGTTAACCAGGCCGATGCTTTCTGTGAAGCTATATAATAATCAGCCTGATTTTTTTGTTTTTTCCCAACTATATACCCTATGCCAATGACACAAATGCTGTATAAAGCAACAATTGTCCAATCAATGGCATTCATTGAATACTAATACAAAATCCCCTCTAATTTTGTACGTATAAATTGTGGTAAAGCAAATGCTCCCCTGTGAATATCAGGATTATAATATCTGAGCTTTCTGGATAGTGCTTTTGCTTTTTCTTGTTTCAAATCATGTATTGGATGGTATTTCTTAGAACAGAATGAAAAGCCAATCATGCCACTTGGATATGTGGGTACCATGGTAATATAATATGAAGGAATTTTGAAAAACTTTTTATTATATTGTGCCAGTGTTACAATAATATTTGGGT
>DYLU01000011.1 GCA_020721905.1 Leptospira biflexa
TGCAGGTGGTGGTTTCAATATTCATGTTTATCCTCCCAAAGATGTTTTGTGTATACTATCACTATAAGCAAAATTTTGCAATTATTATTTAATATACTTCTACTACAATCGTATCCATTCATCTTATAGATAGATATTCTATTTTCAACATGTCACGAGATTAAGATTTATATCCATAGTTATTAAAAATGTTTATTATTTTCATTTGCAATATTGTGTTTAATACTTGACGAACATAATCACTTATTTGCTACTTCCTTTATTTTAAAATCTATCAAAGATTTACACTTATACAAAACTTATTGGAGGAATATATGAAAGCCATTAATATTCATACCGTATTAATCATTGGATCGGGAACTATGGGACAACAAATAGGCCTGTTATGTGCCATACACGGATTTACGGTACACATGTATGATATTAGCAATGATGCACTGACCACTGCCACAGAAAGAATACATCATCTTGCCGAATGGTTTGAAAAGCATAATGTAAAAGATGCTATCAAAGCTACACAACGTATCAGTTATTATACTGATCCTGCACAAGCAGCCGTTGATGTTGACTTTGTCAGTGAATCTGTACCCGAAGACCCAGCATTAAAAGCAAAGATATTCAGTGATTTTAACACTTTGTGCCCACAGCACGCTATATTTACAACCAATACTTCGTCGCTGGTGCCATCGCAAATTGCAAAAGAAACAGGCAGGCCTGATAGATTCCTGGCATTTCATTTTCACGATGTCAGAACAACAAAGATTGTTGATGTTATGCCACATCCACAAACCAGTCAGGAAGCTTTAGAGGTAACTATCGCTTTTGCAAAAAAATTAGAACAGATCCCAATTGTGTTAAAAAAAGAAAATAATGGGTATGTCTTCAATACAATGCTCATGACCTTACTAAGTTCAGCGCTGACACTGGCAGCCAATGAGGTGGCTTCAATCATGGATATTGATAGAAGTTTTATGGGTGTTATGGGCACATCTATTGGTCCTTTTGGAATAATGGACAGTATTGGGCTTGATACAGTTTATAAAGTAACCAAATACTGGGCAGATTTACTCAATGATAAACAGGGCAAAAAAAATGCAGCTTACTTGAAATTCTATGTTGACAATGGTCATTTAGGAACAAAAAATGGAAGAGGATTTTATACTTATCCAAACCCTGAATTTTCAAAACCAGAATTTTTACAATAGTGCTTTTTAAAATTGTGCGATAGCAATAATTCCTGTTCGTAAGAAAAATTTATTGTATAAAAATTAATCCTCGCTAATATTTTTTTATAAATAGCATCAATATTATTCATTTGATTGACATAGGATATTACATCATACATACAATAATCAATAATAACAATGATATCAATATCATTGTTTTCTGAAATTCTATTTTTCAGATAAAAAATTCCATGGAATTTACTGTAATTAAAAAAGATAGTAATTGTGATGCAAGACTGGGTATACTACATACTCACCATGGTATTGTGCATACTCCCGTCTTTATGCCTGTTGCAACACGGGGTGCTATCCGCGCATTAACAATCCGTGATATTGAAGAAATTGGATTTGAAATAATTCTGTCCAATACATACCACATGTACATTCGTCCTGGCATTGAACTGCTCAATGAAGTTGTCGGTCTTCATAATTTTATGAACTATCAAAAACCCATTTTAACCGATTCAGGCGGGTTTCAGGTGTTTTCACTGGCGGATTTACGCAAGGTGCATGATAACGGCGTGGAGTTCAAATCACATATTGATGGCTCCAAACATTTTTTCAGCCCGCAGAAGGTTCTGGATATACAGAAGATTATTGGTTCGGATATCATGATGGTTTTAGATGAATGTGTTGAATACCCTTCAACATACCATGCTGCACAAAAGGCAGTTGACAGGACACTGCACTGGGCATCAATCTCATTTAACTACTGGAACAATACATTTGATACAGACAGGCAGGCACTCTTTGCAATAGTGCAGGGTAGTACCTTCCCTGATTTACGGAAACAGTGTGTTGAAGCATTACTGGAGCATGAATTTTCAGGCTATGCTATTGGCGGACTTTCCGTTGGTGAACCAAAAAGTGAATATGCGCAGATAACAGCCTTAACAGTACCCATATTGCCATGGGATAAACCCCGCTACATGATGGGTGTAGGTAGTCCACTTGAAATCCTGGAAGCCATAAAACATGGCGTTGACATGTTTGACTGCGTGATGCCAACGCGCATTGCCCGTAATGGGACACTCTTTACATCAAAAGGACGTATCAATATCAAGTCGGGTATATATGCACATGATTTTAGCCCTCTTGATGAAAATTGCCAGTGTTATGTATGCCGTACATTTACCAGAGCCTATCTTCGACATATTTACAAAATGAATGAGATAGCAGCCCTGATTTACAACACCTACCATAATCTTTATTTTATGAAACAATTTATTGAAAGCATACAGAAAAGTATTGCTGAAGATAGATTTCTTGAAGAATATAAAAGATGGGAAGAGGTTTACACTAACAACAAAGAATAAAATATATCCCACCATCTGGAATCATTGTCCCAATATAAGCTATCAACGTTACATTATTGTATCAGGTTTGTTGCCGTTGATTATTTCTTCTGTACGTGTAGAATCTCTTTTATTAACACAGACGAGCTAATTGTCTTTTTCCCATTCAAGCAAAAACTCCTTTATCCCCCATCCACCACTGTAATTGCCAATATCCCCATTGCTCCGTATTACCCTGTGGCACGGATACATAACGGGGAATATATTTTTTGCCATTACATTTCCCACAAACCGTGCACCTTCTTTATAACCGCATTGTTCAGCAAGTTTTCCATACGAAATTGTATTGCCAGGTTGTATCAAAAGTAATTCATTTAAAACTTTCTGCTCATTACTCGTATAGAGGGATAAATCGCATTGTGGAGGTTGTACAAATATCTTTTTTTCATACTGTTTAAAAAAAAGAATTGCTTCTTTTATTACAGGAGTTAAACCTTTTTTAGCTGAATTAATAATACTTTCCCATACATCTTTTTCACAGTTACTATCGAACAAAATTGCTTTAATTGTTTTTTCACTACCAAATATATATATCCTGAAATTAAAAAATGTAACAGTTTCATATATTGAATATTTCAAATATGTATAGAATTTCAGGTTACTGTGCATGGTCAGCTCCCGGCTAATATTTTTTCACTGGCCATTTTATCATTATGCAGTTGCTCCTTAAGTTCAGTAACGGAACCAAACCGCTTCTCATCTCGAATGCGTTCAAAAAAAATCACTTCAAGGGTTTCGCCATAAATATCTGCATCAAAATCAAATATATGAACTTCAATTGTTCTTTCAGTGTTTTCAAATGTTGGGTTGGTACCAATGTTAAGCATACCATGATAAAGCTTGCCTTTGGCATGTACCTTAACTGCATACACTCCATCCTTTGGAATTATCTTATCGGGGTCATCGGGGATAACGTTAGCTGTGGGATATCCTAAAAGCCGCCCCCGCATCTGTCCTTTAACCACTGTGCCACGTAAAGTATATGACCTTCCTAAAAGCATATTTGCCAGTGCAATGTTCCCATCCTCAATCTCGGTGCGTATCCATGATGAAGATACCGGGCGCGACTGAATACAAACCGGTTCAACGCGCTCCACCATAAATCCCTCTCGTAGTGCCACTCTTCGTAAAAATTCAAAATCTCCCTGCCTTCCTTTTCCAAACGCATGGTCATATCCTACCACAATATGTGCTTTCCCTATATGGTAAAATACAATCTTATATAAAAATTCCTCTGCTGTTAGAGCTGCAATCTCATAGGTAAAGGGCATCATGACAATATTGCTGACGCCAGCCTGTTCAATTGCATGGATTTTTTCAATAGCTGTTGTCAATATCCTGGGTGGTGTGTGTGGTGTCAGCAGTTTTCGGGGATGTTCACTGAATGTAAAGACTACCGGCTCTCCATTTAATGACTGTGCAAGTGTCAGCATACGATCAAATATTGCCCGGTGCCCTCTATGGACTCCATCAAAGCTTCCTATTGTTATTACAGGATTTTTAAAAACTTCATCACGCTCAGATAAGTTATACAGTACCGTCATAACGCCCTATCCTTTCCTGTAGCAACCATGCATCATATACTACCAGAGCAACCATTGCCTCAACAACCGGAATAATTCGCGGCACAATACAGGGATCATGCCTGCCTTTAATTGACACATCAACGGTATTCCCGTATATATCCATGGTTTTCTGCGGCTTTGCTATTGATGGCGTTGGCTTAACTGCAATACGTATCACAACATCCTGCCCTGTTGATATGCCGCCTAATATTCCACCTGCATTATTAGTCAAAAAATTTCCATCACTCATCTGATCATTATTTTCACTGCCATGCTTACGTGCAGCACCAAATCCGCTTCCAAATTCAATACCTTTTACCGCACCAATCGACATAATAGCCATTGCTAGCCGCGCATCCAGCTTATAAAACACCGGATCGCCCAAACCAGCAGGCAATCCTTTAACAACACATGCAACAATACCGCCCACAGAATCATGCTCAGCTTGCGCCTGTTTGATAGCCTGTTCCATTGCATACGCTTTATCCGGGTCAGCAGCCCTAACAGAATTTTTTTCTATAAAATCAAAATTTAATTTATTGCCTTTTATGCCGGCAATTTCATCAGCATACGCCACTATAGTTACACCTTTTTCTTTCAGAATTTTCAGGGCGATAGATCCCGCAGCAACCCTTCCCACTGTCTCACGCCCGGAGGATCTTCCTCCCCCCCTATAATCCCGTATTCCATATTTCTGCCAGAATGCAAAATCAGCATGGCCAGGTCTGAATATATCTTTAATAGATTCATATGCTTTGGAATCCTGATCTTTATTATAAACAATCATACACAGTGGTGTCCCTGTTGTTTTCCCTTCAAACAAACCAGAAACAATTTCCACACTGTCAGCTTCTTTTCGCTGAGTGCTGACAGAGCTTTGGCCGGGTTTACGCCGGTCAAGCTCTCCCTGAATGTCTTCCAAGGATAATGGAATTCCCGGTTTTAATCCATCCACAACAGCCCCCAATGCTTTCCCATGACTTTCACCAAATGTTGTGACTTTTAGCACCTGCCCCAATGTATTTGGTGCATACATATATTGCGATAATATAAATGACATCTGATGTATTAAATCCTCATGAACAATATCCTCATTTCCTTTTGTTACAGTATAAATTATATCGCTTACATGTTCTGTGGCTTCATATATTTTTTGGACACGTTGATCATAGTTGTCAAACGCATTGTCTCCCTGTAAAAATGGTGGAATACCGGTAACCTGCATCCTTTGCCATAAGAAAGTTACATCAGCTTTCAATAAAATAATTAAACTATCTTTTCTGAGTAATATCCTGTTTTCCGGAAAAAGCATTGTACCACCACCAGTAGCTATTATACACCAATCATATAACGCAGCTTTCTTAATTGCCTCTTTTTCAAGTTCTCTAAAAAATGATTCGCTATAATCTTTTACAATCTGCCTGCAGTTTTTTTTACTTCCATGTTTTTCTTCAAAAAGGGATTCAATCATCTCATCAGTTTCATAGAAAGCTATATGTAATGTTTCTGCAATTCTCTTCCCAACCGTTGATTTCCCAACCCCTTTTGGGCCAGTTACAATTATCTTCATGGTTTAAGAGCATCCTCCACATACCGGATATATTTAAAATCGTAAATCAATACAGGGTATATATAAATACCCGTCAATTAAAACTTTTTTATATCATTGTTGTCTAATATAAATATCATAGCATGTAACTTTAGTTTTCACACAAGACATAAATATTATTTATATACCCTACCAAGCCAATTTGTATCATAACAATATTACATACATTAAAAACATTGACATACAATAAATCAATTCATATTTTTTTTAGATTGTTTGTATAGTAATGATATAATAATACAATAATTTTTATGTTCTTTTAATTATATTAATTTGTACATATTTCTATGGCATTGTGCAATATTAATATGATTGACATAAATAATTTAATATTATATTATGTATTACGATATTACCAATTGCAGCCTTTAAAAAAAGTTATATTTAAAAAATTAATAATAACGAATCAACAAAAAAAAGGAGATCAAATACATGGCAGCACGAAATAAAGGCATACAGCTAATGATCAATAAGATTGAAAAAGCTCCTGATATCCCAAGCATGGTGGTTTCACAAATTATTGAACTCATTTCTTCCGGTGTTCTAAAACCAGGCGACAGACTTCCCTCCGAGCTTGAAATGACACGGCGTTTTGGTATTAGCCGTATTTCATTACGCGAAGCAATGAAGCTATTAGAAGCCAAAGGGTATATTGAGTCCCAGGGGCGAAAGGGCAAATATGTAAAGTCAGTTGTTGATGATGCAATCAAAAGCCCAATCGAAGGCTTAATACAGATTGACCATAAAAAAATATGGGAGCTTCTGGAAGTACGCCGTATCATTGACGCTGAAGCTGCAGCGTTAGCAGCCCTACGCGCAAATGAGGAACAAAGAAGAAAACTTAATTCATTCAGAACCCAGATTGAATTAATGGGAGTAGACAACCTGATTCAAAAGCGCGAAGGTGGTAAATTTTACGCGCAATTTTATAATCACCTTTATGAAGCAACCAATAATACCATTTTTGCACATATACTCAATGCAATATCTACAATCCTGAGAGGCGTCCTTCCTTATAGCCGTGAAAAATTAGCCAAAGTAAAAAACACATCAAAAGATATTTATGAACACCATATCAAGATTCTGGATGCTATAAACTCGCATAAACCAGATCTGGCACGTGAAGCTGTAGTTGAACACATAGATTATTTAGAGCGCACATTGAAAAAAATCTTAAAATAAAATATCTTACAATAAAGATGGGCATATATTCATGTGTCCATCTTTATTCAGTTTTATATGAATTCTCCATGCTTAAAATTATATAATAATCATATCGCTATTTTCTGATCTCCATTGATAATTTCCTAATTACCAGGGAATAGAATACTCAATTTATTTCTTGACGAATAATAAATGTTATATTATTATTTTAAAATTAGAATGCTTAAAAAGGAGCTCCTATGGAATTAACATTTAATCTTCCTGGACTTGAAACAATTGAGCAAAGAACTGTTCCTCTTGATAGTTCAACACTATATGATGTTTTGATAGTTGGTGGCGGGCCAGCAGCATTGACTGCTGCAGTCTATTGCATGCGCAAAGGAGTTAAAACCGGTCTAATTACACTGGACATTGGCGGTCAGGTTGCTGAAACATCTACAGTAGAAAATTATATGGGCTACAGGCACATTGAAGGTATTTCACTGGTACAGCGTTTTAAAGAACAGGTGCAGCAATTTGAGATAGGATTTCTTCAGGGATACAAGGCAACCAAAGTCATAGATGGAAATATTAAAAAAGTGGAATGTGAAGATGGTAATCTCTATCAGTCAAAATCAATCATCTTAACCACCGGCAAGCGATGGCGCAGGCTCAATGTCCCTGGTGAATCAGAACTTACCGGCAAAGGTGTTGCATACTGTGCTATCTGCGATGCCCCACTTTTTAAGGATAAAGATGTCATTGTTGTGGGGGGTGGGAACTCAGCCATTGAAGCCGCAATTGATCTGGCAAAACTTGCAACATCAGTAACAATGGTTCAATTGTTACCTGCACTAACTGCTGACAGGGTGCTTGTAGATGAATTATCAAAATTTACCAATGTTACCATACTGTATGAACATGACATTAAAGCAATACACGGAACAAGCGTTGTGGAAGCTGTTACTGTTCATGATAGAAAAAACAATAAAGAAAATACTTTATCGGTTCAAGGAATTTTTATCGAGATAGGTCTTGTACCCAATACCGAACTTGTTAAAAATATTGTTTCGCTTAATGAACATGGCGAAATTATTATTGATTGCAGCTGCAGGACATCTCGTCCGGGGATATTTGCAGCCGGTGATGTTACATCTATCCCATACAAACAGATAATCATAGCAGCTGGAGAAGGAGCAAAAGCAGCATTATCAGCATGTGACTATGTATTAACCAATAAATAAATTTAATATGGAGGCAAACATGGCACTTTTTGACGACAAAGTAAAATCACAACTATCACAATTACTATCTAAAATTAAGGATCCCATTCTTATCAATTTTTTTACTCAAGAAATTGAATGCCCAACCTGCCAGGCAACACATCAGTTTGTAGAAGAGATAGCTTCGCTTTCTGATAAAATTACACTTAACAACTATGACCTTGTAAAAGACTCACAGGTGTCAAAGGAATTTAATATTGACAAAATTCCCGCTATTGTAATAACGGACAGAAAAAAAACAATCAAAGGGGTGCGTTTTTTTGGTATACCTGCAGGATATGAAATTAATTCATTCATTTCAGCATGTATTGAAGTCTCCGGTGTAACAGAGCCACTACCTGATGTTATACTAACTCGTATAAAAAAGATTGCAAAGCCAGTTCACATACAGGTTTTTATCACATTAACCTGCCCCTATTGCCCTAATGCTGTTTCAACAGCTCATAGATTGGCCATTGAAAACCATAATATTACTGCCGACATGATAGAAAGTAGCACATTTACACCGCTGGCAGTAAAACATAATGTTTCTTCAGTGCCTAAAGTGGTAATTAACGATATCTATGAATTTGTGGGCGCTCAACCAATTAACGTTTTTCTTGAAATGATAGAGAAGATTTAATAAATATGTGCCGCGAGAGGGATTTGAACCCTCACAGGCGTACGCCCACCAGACCCTGAACCTGGCGCGTCTACCAATTCCGCCATCGCGGCTCTATATTAATAGTATTGATTTTACCACATTATATATTTGTCAAATAAAAAATTAATTGTTATACTCGTTCCCGTGTAATAAGATCTTCATATGTTTCCCTGCTACGAATAAGCTTGTGCGTATTACCCTCTATCAGCACCTCTGCCGGCAATGGATGCGAATTATACCGGGAAGCCATTGCCATACCATATGCCCCCGCTGATAACACAGCCAGGCAGTCATCCTGCATGGTATATGAAATTTCTCTGTCCTTTGCAAAAAAATCTCCTGACTCGCATATAGGACCAACTACATCAACTATCTCCTTGCCTTCACGCAAGGTTACATTTGCAACATGCTGATATGCCTGATACAATGTTGGCCTGATTAATTGGTGCATACCCGAATCAACTATAATAAACGTTTTTGTATCAGTTTTCTTTTTATACTGTACGCGTGTCAGCAGCGCACCGCTGCTTCCGGAAATATACCTTCCGGGCTCAATAATCAAAAATATATTTTTATCTTTAATTACATTGTCAATGATTGTTGCCCACCTTGCTACATCAAACGAATTCCCGTCATTATACTGAATGCCAAAACCACCACCTAAATTCAATGTTGTACATTCATCCATCCCCATTGCCTTGAGCTTAACCATTACATCCAGTGCCTTATTGCATGCTTCTTCAAAAGGCTCAACTTCAGTGATCTGAGACCCTATATGAACATGGATCCCTATCAATTTTATATATGGCATATTCTTTATAGCACTGACAATATGGGGCAGTAGCTGCATTGAAATACCAAATTTATTTTCCTTCCTGCCTGTTGTAATATAATGGTGAGTATTAGCTGTAACATCCGGATTTACTCGTATTGCAATACGTGCCGTTTTGTTCATACTTTGAGCTACCATATTAATTCTTTCAATTTCTGGCAAGGATTCACAATTGAACATACGTATTCCTGTTGTAAGGGCAAGTTCAATCTCAGAAGTTGTTTTTCCAACACCTGCATAAACAATTTTTTCAGGTTTAACCCCTGCGGCGATAGCTCTGTATATTTCTCCACCTGACACTACATCCATTCCACAACCCGCCTCCTGCATCATTCGTAAAATATTAATATTTGAATTAGATTTTACTGAATAACAAATAAGATGTGGATGGTTGGACAATGCTTTGTCTTGCTGTGTAAACTTATCAATAAAGCATTTTGAAGAATAAACATACACAGGAGTCCCATATTCTTCTGCTATCTCTTCCAATGAGACATCTTCGCAGTATAGTTTGCCATTACGGTATGTAAAATATTCTCTGAAGGAGTTCATCATGGCTTATACTTCTCAATTGATTCAATAGTATATTGTTTAATCTGTTCATTTTTTCGTATTTCTACCACATCGCCCTGTTTCTTGCCAAGTAACGCCTGCGCAATAGGTGAACGATAGGATAATATGCGTTTTTCAAAATCAGCATCCCATGGTCCCAGAATGGCAAAGGTTTCTTTTTCACCATCTCCACGTATTGTGACCGCAGTACCTATGCTTACTTTATCAGCTGATACAGATTTTAAATCAAGTATTTGAGCCTTCTTAATCTCGCTTTCCAGTTTATTAATATCTCGTTTGAGTATTGACTGTTTTTCAAGCAAGGCATTATATTCCACATTTTCGCGGACATCTCCTGTTGCATCAGAAACCTTAGCAAGCTCTTTGGAAATTGCAGCTAACTCTACATTTACCAGCCTGTTAAGCTCTTCCTGTTTCCGCGCATATCCTTCCTGTGTTGTTATAAGCACCTCAGCATCGACTTTCCATTCTTCTTCTGTGGTTTTCTGCAATGGTTTGAATTCTGGATAGCGTAATTTAATAATTTCTAAAAATTTATCACGCATAGAATCTTCAATATAGGTGATACTGCCAACTATATCATATACTTTTCCTAAAAATTGAATGTCAAATGTATTAACAATATCTTTTAATGCCGCTGCATCATTATCAAATATAATATCCAGCGCCAGGTTTTTAAGTTTGCTTCCCTTTTGTTCAATTTTCTTGAGTTCATTCATTAATCTGAATAAAGTAAGTACCAGTTGTTCCCGGGAATAATCCAGCCATTCATAATCCCATGATTTTGTAAGAAGGTTTCTTGATACCCATAAAAATATTTCAGGGAATTCTTTTGCTCCTACAAGAGCCTTTTCAACAAATCTGTTTATAATACCATATTCATGTGATCTGATTAAAATATTAACGATATACTTATGTATACGGACAGGTGTTTCAAAAAGAATTTGAGAATAAATATCAGCCCAGTCTTCTCTTGCTTCTTTTATAAGATTAATTAAATCCTTTTTATAATCATAAGAACCTATTTTGCGTGAAATTGATGGAAGATCCTGTGATTCTTTCACTATTGCAACGATACTCTTATATGTCTGATCAAGTTTAAGCTTTTTAGCATCTATAAACTTGCTGAGTCCGTTTAAAATAAAATACGATAAGATCTTTCTAGTAACTGAATCTCCCTTCAGTTCCCCCGAAAAATAGTCAACAAAGAATTGAGCTACAGTAACTCCTTCTCCGGCATCAATATTATTTACAAACTCAATGGCAACATCAAGTTTTTCAGTAAATGAATCTGTCTTAAGAAAATTATCAAGCAATTCATCGGCAAACGTCAGCGGCTTATCACGCATTATTATAACATCTTTTTTCTCCGGTGAAATGCCAAACAAAGGTGACTTCTTAATTTCAGTTCTTTTATTACTCCACCATTTTGCCCATGCCTTTTCATTTACAAAATCCGGTATCAGTTCCTTTTTAACATCTGCTAATGCTATACTGCCATTGTATGAACGGATAAGAATTTCAAAAAACTGCAGAAAATCTTCCTCAAAAAGCTTTTTAAGACCTTCATAGTCTTCATATTGTAATACCTGAATATGATCGCTTTTAAGCGGCGTTAACGCCTGCAGGGCCATCTGAACAGACATCTGATGTCCGGGTTTTTCTTTGAAATCAATTATTATGTTATTTGGAGTAATATCTACAATTCTTCCCACACCCCAGCTTCTATGCCGCACATAATGGTCTTTATCAAAAATTATACTGTTTTCAAAATCCTGAATAGCATGTTTCACGGGATATTTAAAATTGTTAAGTTTTGATAACTTCAGGAATAGCTGAAACTGTGAATGATCCCCGTATTTCTTTTCATATAATTTGACCAGTTCCCTGCGAGCTGCTGTGTCATTGGGTGTATATTCCAGTATCTTCTTTAGTATCTGAATTGACTGGTCAGGATGTTCTTCATCTTTATATTTATGAAGTAATACTTTTAATAGTGAAGCTGTCAGTTCATACTGGCGTGCCTCAATAAGCATCCTTTCAATTCTTTCAAAAAACTGAATATCTTCCCATGATACCTGAACAAGCTTGTTCCACAGGTCAGCAATTTCATCATAAAGCCCATTCTTAATATGCCCTTCAATTGAAAGCTTCATGTACTGGATGCTTTTTGGTTTATCCTCATCTATCAGGGCAATAGCTAATTTTTTTGCCACTTCGGCATCAAATCTGTCTATTTTAAGCAGGTTTTCCCAAACCGGAATGGCTTCTTTGCTTCTTCCTAATCGCTCCAGGCTTGTTGCTAATGATTTTAAAGCAAAACTGCTTTCCCCATATTCCAGGACTTTTTCTGATAGAAGCTCAACGATTACCCATTTATGATATTTTTGATACATATCAATGAGCCGTCGCATCTCCATTTTATCATCAATAATATCAAGATGATATCCGGTTAACCCAATAAGATACGATCCAACAATAGAATCAGGATGACTCTGGATGTGTTCCTTACATATATCCCTAACTTCCTTTACAATACCTGCAGCAACTATTGAATTGAAGAGATCATCAAGTATTCTAAAACGGGATATCCCAACATCTTTCGGGTCAAGCCTTCCCCACATCTCTTCTTTAAACATTGAATTTACACGTTCAATCAACTTTTCCTTTTCCATATCTGCCCCTCATTAATGAACACAGTATTATATATTCCCATACTACATATTATGAAATTTGTATAGTTTTATTCATTACTTTATTTTCGTTTAAATACTACCTCACCCTTCAACGTATATGCACCACAATATTTAGCCCACAATTGTTATAAAGGAAGGAACTAATAATATACCAGATAATTGGGTATACTCTAAATTTTCTATAACAAAAAAGCAAGAACTTTTATAGAAAGGCACATTTTTCTTTAACATCAAAGCAAACACCGCGGTTTTCCGCGGTGTTTGCCTGTCCAAATGATTTTTACGTAATGATACTTATTTATTTTGTACTTCCACCCTTTTCCATTAATTGATGGAGATTCTGTCCGTCAAAATTGACCTCAAATGTATCAGTAAGAACTTTTATTTGATCAAAAAATAGATATACATCTTCAGTTCCGGCTTCGGGTTTTGCCCTGACAACAAAACGCACAATTTTGGTAACTCGTGTTTGAGGATAGGAATTGGTTTCCTGAGGAACGTTCTCAGGGATATATGCCTTCATTGTTCGCCAACCAACAAAATTCAGGGAACCCATCTTTAATATGTGTACATCACCTTTATAATCCTTTATCCAAACTTCCAGATCATAATTATTCCCTCTGCCATGTACCCATACAGAAACTGCTTTTGCTCTTCCCGGAAGCTGAATAGCACGTTCCTGAACTTCCTGACCAGCACGGGAGTCATACGTCAATACTTTTTGCGTTGGATCATCCCAGCGAACTTCCAGAGGCGGTAATATATGAACCGAATTAAATCCGGGATATTTAAATTTAAAGTGAACACCTAAACACTTCTTTTTTTCCAATCCCTTGTTGAGAGGGCTCCACTTTTCCGGAATCAGATCAGCTGGTCCGCCATCAATATATTTCATTTCCAGTATAGGTACAGGATCTTTTTTGGGGTCCTGATGTTTTTTTGGAACTGTCTCCAAAACCCAATCTGACTGTGTTTCAAAATCTTCCACAACAAGTGCATTATACTGCTCAGCACTAATATCAGGCTGAACATTGGTAACGATCCTTGATTGTGCTTTCTCAGGGAAAACCCCTACAAAAAGCACACCTGCTATCATAACACATATTGCAATAAATCGTGTATATTTCATATTAATGCCTCCGAGGTCTCATATTTGGTCATCATGCTTTTTTACCAGTTATCTCTGATGTTAGTATCACCAGTGAATTCAGACAGATCGGTAATGACTCTGAAATTATCAATATAGAAATAAAATGTCCCTGGAACCTCATAAAGATCACTTTCAACAAAAAAGGAAACAAAGTGCAGGTTCTTATCCAGCAACGCATATCCCGGGCTCTGAGGCAGCCAGCCTGGGATTATAACAGATAATTCTCTCCATCCCCAGAAATCAAGCCTTCCTATTTTAATTTTATGAATTGCTCCTTTATAATCGCGAAGTTTGATAAAAAGGGTATGCCTGAATTTTCGTCCCAAAGCCCACACTTTAACTTCTTTAGCTTTCCCTCGGATGATATATTCATTTGGCGGGAATACCTCAACCCTGTCATATCCCCTGTCTAAATAATAGGTTTTAACACCCAGAACAAATTTATTCTCATGAGTGATACCATTGTCGTCAGTTATTGTATCAGGATAGTTGATCTCATTTCCGCTATCATCGATAGGATGGGGTTTTCCAGGTATTTTCCTGATTTTTGTTTCCCCTATGGGGCATGTTGAAGCTGCACGCCAGTCCTCACATGCTTCAAAATCATCCATCCAGTCTTCAACTAAACCTGTTTGCTGTTTCTTTGGTTGCTGCGCTTCCTGCGCCTGCACCATTATATTGCCTCCACCTACAATTAATACCAGACTACCGATGGCAAGCGACAATATAAAAGCTTTGACCTCCCTTCTCATTGTCGACTCCTTTTTAAAAAAAGATTATGGAACAATATATGCAATTGTACTACTTCACAACTATCATATTACTATGATATCATATTCATAATCGGAAAAAAAAGTAAAGAAATTTAATAATAATTTGATATCATAGCTAATATAATACGTATTAGCCATAACAGATATGATTGAATAATATCTTCTTTTCAAACATAACTGTTCTCGATAGTATGCAACATTGCGTAATGCGTGTCAAGAAATTAATATTTATTTCTTTATTTATGCTTTATTTATATGCAATTATTATTGATTTTTTTTCTCATTAGTAGCACAATTCCGCAAGTTTCAATGTATCGATTAAAAGGGATATGCTTTTGTTCTGTAATTAAACGTAGGGATTTAATAGATTATAAAGATGCGAGAGAGCATTATGGATATTGTTAGTCGTTTACAGCAAAAAAAGCCACTGTTATCGTTTGAGGTTTTTCCGCCAAAAACTCCCATTGGGGAAGAAAATTTATTCCATGAACTATCGGTCATGGTAAGCTTTAAACCAGATTTTATTTCTGTTACCTATGGTGCTGGCGGATCTACCAGAGCAAAAACATTAGAGATAGCAACCCGTATAAAATCCACATTTTCAATTGAACCGTTAATTCATTTTACCTGCGTTGGGCAGAGCAGGGATGATATCGCAAGCTATCTTAATCATGTACAATCGCTGGGTTTTAACAACATCCTGGCATTGCGTGGCGATCCACCGGCAGGGCAACATCATTTCACTCCACACCCTGAAGGCTTTAAATATGCCAGCGAACTGGTAGAATTTATCCGCAATATGGATCATTTTACCATAGGTGTTGCCGGATATCCTGAAGGTCATATTGAAGCACCTGATTTAGATACTGATATCAAAAATTTGAAGAAAAAAGTTGATGCAGGGGCTGATTTCATCATTACCCAGCTTTTCTTTAACAATGACAGGTTCTATACCTTTATGGAAAAAACCGCAAAAGCTGGTATCAGCATTCCTATCATCCCCGGCATCATGCCGCTGACCAATATGGTACAATTTCAGAAGGTCACCGCCATGTGCAATCCTGACATGCCTGTACCATTGCTACAAGAACTTGAAAGGTGCACTCTACCTGATGATATATGTAAAGTAGGCATTGAATTTACCATTAACCAGTGTAAAGAACTACAATCGTATGGCGTGCCGGGTTTTCATTTTTATCCATTAAATAAATCTGCAGCAGTTAAATCAATACTGGATGAATTCTGGCATGGCTAACATGTTAATCTGAGTAAAAGGAGTTTTTATGAAATCGTATCCTTTTTATTTTTATACGGGGATCTTATTAATACTATTCATGCAAGTATGTTTACTGCTGGATATTCGTAGTATAACTATATGGGCAACACCAACCTTATGGACAGGTTTAATCCTGCTTGCAGACGGGATACTTGCTAAAACCAATCGTTCATTAATCTATAACAGGGCATTGGGAAAATTAGCATTTATTTCAGTGCTATCCTGGTGGGTTTTTGAGTGGTTCAACATATATTTATCAAACTGGCATTATCAGGGTTTACTGCAAACGCTGCATATCAGATACCTTGGTTATATTTGGGCATTTGCAACAATATTTCCTGGAGTGCTTTTAGTATATGGAATTATACTGACAATCATGCCTAAAATTCTGTATAAGCAGTTTCATCTGACATCTTCTTTTCTTATTGCGTCCTTTATTATAGGACTATTTTTTCTTTTTATACCAATAATTCCCTTCTCAATGTATCACTTAAATAGAGCAGCAGACCCTGATCTTTTCATCTGGTTATCATGGTCTGCAAATACGTTTTACAGTGAATTTACTGCAGGCTTTATATGGCTGGCGTTTATTCTCATTCTTGAACCACTTAACTATCTCCTCAACCGGCCTTCCCTCTATGCTGAGCTTGTGCTGGGTAATTATTCTAAACTCTTAGCACTTATACTTGCCGGGCTTTTATGCGGATACTTTTGGGAATTCTGGAACTTTTGGGCTGCAACAAAATGGATATACACTGTTCCTATCCTCCCACACATAAAGTTATTTGAAATGCCCATTCTGGGGTATATTGGGTTTGCAACGTTTGCATGGGAAATCTATGCCATTACATCCTTAGTGTATCCCAGAGCCATACAAATCCTGGACCAAGGGCACTGATTCTTTCATGGAAGAGATTATTGTCATTGGACATAAAAATCCTGATACAGATTCAATATGTGCAGCATATTGCTATGCACACCTGAAAAACATTATTGACCCTCATAACCGTTACACTGCATACCGCTGTGGCAATGTAAACAGGCAAACCAGATTTGTTTTTGAAGAGGTTAACCTTCAGCCACCGGAAATGCTGAAAGACGTATATCCTAAAGTCAGCGATATAATGACCCGCAATGTCATAACTGCGCATCCTGACGATCCCCTGCTTTCCATAGTAACACACATTGAAAAAGATCGTGTGCGCATAATACCTGTTGTTAGTGGCGATAGTTACTATAAAGGGACCGTAAGCTTTGCAGAGCTGGCAGAGTTTTACTTTTCTGCTACTTCCATTGCACAACCACTTTATTACTTTAAGCCTGCCAATTTTATTACGACCATTCCCGGACATTGCATTAAAAAAGGACAGAATGAAGAATTTGAAGGCCATATTGTTATAGGCGCTATGGAATCAGCCCAATCTCTCAATGTGTTAAAAAACGTTAAACCTGAACACACTGTACTCATTGTTGGGGACCGAAAATCAATAATTGAATTTGCAATTCAGAATAATTTTGCTGCAATCATAATTACCGGTATGCAGGATTTTAATTACGATACCACTACCTATTCAGGCTGGATATACCTTTCACAACTGGATACATTCAATACATTGCGCCTGCTTACCTTAAGCATTCCCTGCCATTCCATCATGAAACAGTCAGATACTATTTTGCCCGATAGCACTGTGCAACAGGCACGAGAGAAAATATTAAACAGCGAGTATCGGGGACTTCCTGTATGTGACAATGGTAAACTCACAGGTATCATAACCCGATCTGACCTCATCAAGCAATATGCAAAAAAAATGATACTGGTTGATCATAATGAACTGTCTCAGGCTGTTGAAGGTTTGGAGACTGCACATATCATTGAAATCATTGACCATCATCGTCTGGGAACAATAAAAACCATCACTCCAATATTTGTGTATTCTAAACCAGTAGGCAGTACCTGTACACTGGTTTATGAGCTTTACAAGTATAATGCCATTCAACCAGAGCCTCATATAGCATTGCTTTTATGTAGCGGAATATTATCTGATACTGCAATGCTTTTATCTCCTACAAGCACCAAAATTGACAAAAAAGCGCTGGAAGAGCTGTCAGCAATGGCAGGCATATCCTATGAAGAATACGGGAAGAAGCTCCTGTCATCTACCGAAAGCCTTAAAACTATTGACCCTATGTATGCGGTGAACAATGACTGCAAGATATACCAGGAATATGGCATATCGGTAGCCATATCTCAGGTTGAGGTTATTACGCTTGATGATATTGAAAGTGTCAAAGAATCCCTTTTATCTGCTCTTCCCCACTTTGCACAAAGCAGAAATGTTCACTGGGCACTCCTGCTGGTAACTGATATTACCACTCAAAACAGCATCCTTTTTTCAACTGATTTTATTGGAGAACAAAAGCTAAGCTTTTCACCACTTGGGCCACATATGTACAACCTTCCTGGCATTTTATCCCGGAAAAAACAGCTGTTGCCCGAGATTTTAAGAATATTAGAAGAGCTGTCGCACAAATAAAAATACCCGCCACAGTAGGCGGGTATATTGTTTAGGGCGGGTATTCCCTGCTAAAATGTCAGCGTTTTTATATTATGTTCCTAAAAGCTGTAAGATTGTCCGTGGCCGTAAATTTGCCTGAGCAAGCATCGCAGTACCACTCTGTACAAGGATTTGATCCTTGGTTAAGTCTACCATTGTTTCAGCCATGTCAGCGTCGCGTATACGGCTTTCAGATGCCTGAATGTTTTCATACGCATTCATCAAGCCTTTTGCTGCATGTTCTAACCTGTTATAATAAGCACCCAGGTCAGCACGCTGTTTGGATATCTTCTGCAAAGCTTCGTCTATAATACCAATAGTCCTGTTGGCACCTTCGGCAGTTGAAAGATTTGCCAAAAACTTCCCGGTTTTTTCTCTTAAATTCAATCCCAATGAAGTCATGGTTCCAATATACACACGCTCCCTCTGATGCATATTGGCACCCATATGGAACCACATACTTGCTTTTGGATTTGTTCGTGAGAAATCACCAAGCAATAGTTTAAACTTGTTAAATTCAGCCTGGGATGCAATCCGGTCAATTTCATCAACCAGAGCTGATACCTCAACCTGAATGAGCTGCCTGTCTTCAAGCGTATAGATACCGTTGGAAGACTGAACTGCCAGAACCCTGATTCGCTGAAGTATAGTTGCGGTCTGGTTTAAATACCCTTCAGCAGTCTGTATAAACGACATGCCGTCTTCAGTATTTCGTTCAGCCTGACGCAAACCCTGAATCTGAGTCCTCATTTTTTCTGAAACTGCCAGACCTGAAGCATCATCTCCTGCGCGGTTGATACGCATACCGGATGATAGCTTTTCCATTGACTTGTCAACGTCCCAGTGTTTAAACTTCAGGACCTTGTTAGAGTTAATGGCTGTTAGATTGTGGTTAATAATCATACACACACTCCTTTGTGTTAAATTGTCCCTGATCTCCCTATCAGGGATAATACCGGGTTGTTGATTGTTAAAAAAGGGAATACCCTTTTTAATTTCACTACAACCCCCTGTCCCTCATTTTAACTGGCATATGCTAACCCAAAAAAAATGAAGTACATGGCGTTGCAGCTACATAATTTAAGTTTTCAAAGAACCTTACAGCTTATTGTGATGTTCGGTAGTAATATGCATATTGTTAAAGTCTGATAATTCTATTTATACCTGTTTATAAGCATTTATAGAAATATATGTTACAATTTCATCCAATTTTATCTATTTAATAAAATTTAAACACATTTTCCCTTAATCATCATTTCGGAATCTGAAATTTTTGCTTTAGAAATTTTTTAAAAAAATTTTTACTATGAATATTTTTCTGTTATAATTCCTTTTTTGCATAAACAGGCTTATCATGGTATAAGCAAAAAAAAGAATAAACTTGACAATAATTAGCCGAATATTACAATAGATAGATTGTTGTTATATATATAATGTTTTTGTATTATGTTACATAATTCATAGTGTCCAATATCATATAAAAAGGTTTTAGAAAGTTTATGGGATTAAATCCGTTCAAAGAATCAAATATAAGTGACCTCCAGAAACAATTACAGGTTTTAATATCTTCAAGATTTGATAATATCCGCAACAAACTGTTAACTCAGTGGGAATATATTAAAAAAAGAGGGAATGAGCGATTAACCATTATGGTCATTCCTCATTCAGAGAAAAAGATCGCTAATTTACATGTTACTCTTTTTACATTGACGGGTATGATTGTATCCTTAATACTTATTTTGACGTTAACATCAATTTTTATAATCAATCATACATCTACAATAAAAGAGGTATCCCGTCTGAAGATGTATGGTTCAAACTCTAAAATTCAGATTGCAAAGTATAAAGAAGAAATTAATAAATTATACGATATATTTCAGCGTTTAAAACCGGAATTATCGTACCTCTATTCATTAACACCCGGTAACAGGGCTGATATTCTGTGGGCAAAAGGTGGTGTATCTGAAAATATTGATGCTGAACAGGAACAGCCATCCCCGCCTATTGAAATTTTAAACATTGAGGAAATGGTTCAGGATTTAGAAACTGCAAAAGATATTCTCAAAGATATTAAGAAGTTTATGCGCGAGCGGCGTAAGGTTATTGAAAACACCCCATCTATGTGGCCCGTAGATGGTTTTGTCATTGCCCGGTATGGGATACGGACATCTCCCTACACATTCCAGAAAGAATTTCATGATGGTGTGGATATAGCATCATTCCCGGGTGCTCCCATAAAGGTCACTGCTCCTGGTGTTGTTGAATCCGTAAGATGGGATAACCAATTAGGATTGTCTGTTTCGGTAAAACATAAATATGGTTTTGTTACAGTGTATTCCCATTGCCAGAGGGTTACAGTTGAAGAAGGGCAAAAGGTTACTAAAGGTGAAGTTATTGGTTATGTTGGAAAAACAGGCAATGCTACCCGCCATATATGTTTTTATCAGATTAAAATTGGAACCGAATTTGTAGATCCGCTGCCCTACTTAAATAAAGTTGTTAATCAATAAAGGTTATTCTTCCTCACTTCGCTTGCTGACAAGCAACTCATCAGGGATATCTTCTATTTTTTCACCTATCTGCACGGCAACCCTGTTGCCAATAACCCCCGGGCGGCATTTATATTTCTTTCTCCCGCCAACTTTCAATATCATGTCTGAATTAATCTTTGTATTGGGCAGCTTAATTACATCACCTGCCTGAATAGCAAGCAATTCTTCCAGGTTTATTTCCACTTCACCTACTTCAACAACTATAGGCAACTCCACTGCTTCAAGACGGCTTTGAATAATTGCAGCGTTTTCATCAGTTGCTCCTTTACGGATACTTGAATACCAATACTGAGCAGATAACTTTGAAATAACCGGTTCAATGGTAATGTATGGTATACAAAGGTTCATCATACCTTCAACTTCGCCCACCTTCGTTTCCAGCGTCACAAGAACCACCATGTCATTGGGCGGTACAATCTGGGCAAACTGAGGGTTGGTTTCAATATTGCCAAGGCGTGGACGCAAATCTATTACATTTGACCATGCTTCACGAAGATTTCCCAGTATTCGCACTATAATGCCTTCCATAACAGACAGCTCAATGTCCGTCAGTTCACGGCTAATCTTGGTGGATTCACCTGTTCCGCCAAAAAGTTTATCTATTATAGTAAAGGTAATTGAAGGGTCTATCTCCAGTACGGCAGAACCTTTCAGAGGGTCCATATTAATTACAGCCAGGGTAGTTGGATTGGGTATGGAACGGATGAATTCTTCATAGGTAAGCTGATCAACCGAAGCAACGTGCACACTGACAAGCGCTCGTAATTGTGCCGACAGAGCAGTGGTGGTCAGACGTGCAAATGTTTCATGCATCATCTGCAGAGTGCGTATCTGGTCTTTGGAAAACTTGTCAGGTCGTCTGAAATCATAGATTTTGACCTTACGCTGCTCTTTTACTGCAGTATAATCTGTTGTATCCGCCTCTCCTGTTGATATGGCAGTCAACAGGGCATCAATTTCATCCTGTGAAAGTATCTCTGTCATAGATTATTCCTTAACTATTGAAGCATCTAAATTAACTATCACCCAAAAATCCTTATACGGTTCCAGAGTATACCTGTATTTCATTATTGCCGGGAACCGTGGCCCCCATCGTTTAACCTTAACATCCACATAAGCCACATTGGTCTGAGGTATTATCTGCTCACCAATTATGGAAAAGTCAATCAAATAATCAGAGCGTTCCTTTGTAATAAAATTAATAAAATCCTGCTGCACAATCAAGCGCTCATAATCATTTGTTGTTGAATATCGCCTGGCAAATTCTGAATAGGCATAGATAAATTTTTCAATATTTATGTATTTAACAACATTTCCCCACTGTTTGTTCTTTTCAGCCATTAATGCCAGCATAACCACTTCCGAGGGGGTTACCTTACGTTCATGTTTTATAATCCCCGTACGCATGGCAAACTGTGGTACTGGTATAATATTAATAATTAATTCATTTGCAGATTTTATAACATAATCATCCTTTGCGTCTGGATAAAAATATGCTTTTACCCTGTATTTTTCATTTTTTGTTAATGTATAGAAGTTATTGCAATATGCTGTATACACAAACTTTTCATCAGGCTGTAATG
Source organism: Leptospira biflexa (assembly GCA_020721905.1). Lineage (GTDB taxonomy): Bacteria > Spirochaetota > UBA4802 > UBA4802 > UB4802 > UBA4802. The sequence goes on from DYLU01000011.1 coordinate 22,815, forward strand.
TTATTTTTCGCCCCTGCTCATTGGCAAGAATTTGTGCAGTTGGGATGTTTTTCAGGCGGTATTCAACTTTTAATGGGACTTCTTTGCCGTCAAATGAATATACCACAGGTTGAAATGTAGTATAGGGGGCATCATACACAGTAAATTCAACAGGTACACCCGCGGTATTATGCACAATACAGTAAACAATTATATCGTCGTTTTCATCATAAGACAATTTTGGGCTTACCAGCGTTACCGTAAGGTAGTCTCCACCTTCGGGATAAATAGCAATAGCTATCAGGATAAAAACAACTATCAATGCAATTTTTTTCATTTCATTATCTATCGTACAATGAGTATTATACCTTACTCATCTTATCGACTGTACTGCATATATTTGTTACCAAAATATGTGTTTTGAAAGCGCTTTTTGCATAATGGGCAAAAGTTTTGCTTTCATTGTACGATCAAACGTGCATACGCCATTTTCTTCCTGAAACGTATCAGTAAACTGGGTATAACAAAAACCCTGAATCTGAGGGAATTTTGCCAGTATGGCACAATGTTTCTGAAAACTTTCTTCCAGGGTTTTAGCCTCCGATTGATACATACCAAAACCAAACCCTCCCATTTCACTTATAAAAAGCGGTACCTGTGTATCAGCATATCCTTTTAAATACGGGGTTTGAATATTTTCTTTGCCCAAAATCATGGATATTAAATTTGCCCACAGTGGTGCCTCGCGAACACCTGCAACCAGCCTGCGATAAAACTCTTCAATATCTTCAAATCGTTTCAGATAATGGTGTATATCGGTAATATCGCTTTTTACATGATGAAATCCGCTGTTATCTATCACCATGTATCCCGGAAAATCAGATTTTACCCTGTTAAACATTGCAATGAGGCTATCGCGCACCCTTTTTGAAAAAAACATGGAATAAATCCCCCAGCTTTCATTATATAGCACCAGGGTAATTATTGAAGGGTGCATACAATCGCGTATTATGACTTCCTGAAACTGCGCATAGATCTTTTTCATGTTTTTATGTAATGGGAGATAGTAACTGGGCATTTCTTCCCACAATAAAAATCCTAAAAGATCAGCCCAGTATAAAAATTTTGGATCCTCTATCTTCTCATGAATACGGCATCCATTAAAACCCATGCTCTTCATGGTTTCAATATCAGTCCTGTACATGGAGATATCGGCAGGCCTGTACAGCCCTTCAGGATAATACCCCTGATTGAGCAGCAACCGCTGATAGAGATTTTTTTTATTTAAAAGAATAGAACCGTTTTTTATTACAATATCCCTTCTGCCAAAATAACTATACACACAGTCAGCTTCTTTTGTCCCTTTTTTCAGAACTATCTGAAGCGGATGGAGTGCAGGATATTGAGGGCTCCATGGAGTAAAAAGCGATTGAGGCACTTCAAATACTACCTGGCCTTTTTTAAAAACATCAAACATCACAATATCACGATATGTCCTTACAGGCGTTTTTAATGCACTTTTTTTACCATGTACCTGTGATGCATAGATTAACAATTCAATCTTAAAATCATTTGCAATATTTTCGCTGGTTGCCACATCAATAACAAAGCGGACACTGCTTTCTGTTCTCTGGCACGCAACTGAACTGATATATGACGATCCAACCTTTTCAACCCATACATCCTGCCATATACCTGTTATGTTGGTATACCATACCATAAAGGGTTTATGAAGGAATGTCTGTTTACCCCGTACCTGCGATGGAGAAATGCTGTCCTCAATCAGTACAGCTAAATAATTTGTATCTTCAAAATGCGTAAAAAACGAAAAGGGTGTGTATCCGCCCTCATGTGTACCCAAAAGCCTGCCATTGAGCCACACAGTGGCTTTATAATCACATGCGCCAAAATGAAGTATTCCTGTATTAATGTCTTCAATGGAAAATGAGCTGAAATACCAGTAACGCTTATGCACTATAACCTGTTTGGGTGTTATTCCGCTTTGTTTATGAAATTCGTTATTTTTACTGGCCTCAAGCGGGAATGGGACTATAACGGGATATGATTCAAATTCATCTATATTATACCATTGCTGTAATATTTTTTGAACATTGGTCTTACTATACCATTGTAACACTTTCCCACGATTTTTTTTATCAGGCACTACCACCCACTGGCCATTCAGACTATACGTTGGTAATCGAAGTAAATCTGGTCTTGGAAAATGTTGTCTATCATCAATACTGTTTGGATTTTTCAATCGTAATAAAACAGGAACCATAGTTTTTATATCCTCTCTAATAATGTTAATATTTTTTGTGCAGCACGTATGCCATCAACTGCTGAATGTACTATCCCACCGGCATATCCGGCATACGTGCCAACAGAAAGTAACCCTTTAAGCATTAATTGACTAAAAACTTTCATCACGAACTATCCGTATTGGAGAAGATGTCCTGTTTTCAGCACCCCAAAACAGTGATAGTTCCTTTGATAATTATTCTTCCTTGAAATCTGGTGCTACTGATAATTCAACAATAACTTTCATATACTTCATCACTATACAAATATAGTGAATTGCCTATCATATACTGAATCAATTATGCCATTACAATATACAATGATATTCGTCGACACAAATAATAATTCTATATTAATTTGTTAAAAAAAGATAGACATTTTCTAAAATTATTTTGTAATAGTAAATATAAATTTTAGTTTTGATTTAATTATATAACTCTGATATTGGGTTCTGGAAATTTTCAGGCAAATAGATTTTTAAGGAACATGGTACAAGTCCGTGTTACAGTATGATATTGAAAAATTCAGCGCTATTAACAAAAGAATCAATTCCAATCTGAAACTTTCAGATTTGCTGATGGTCATTCTTGATATAACCAAAGATATGTTGCAAACAGAAGGTTGTTCAATCCTTCTTACTGATCCTGTTACTGAAGACCTCTATTTTTATATTGTCAGAGGAGGAAGTGACTCTCTTATCAAGGGGGAGATAGTCCCCAAAGGAAAAGGGATTGCCGGTCATGTTGCTCTTACCAGTATCCCGGTTATTGTCAATGACCCTCATAACGATGAAAGGTTTTATAAAGAGATTGATAATAAGGCTCATTTCCATACACGAAATATTATCTGTGCTCCGATGGTTCTTGTTGACCGGTTAGTTGGTGTTATTGAGTCAGTAAACACAATTGGGAGGGATTCATTTACCCAGGATGATCTTAAAGTATTGATGTATATTGCAGATTCAGCAGCTATTGCAATTACACACCGCCAGCTCTATCAGGATTTAACTACCCGGCTTAAGGAACTGGAAATAATGTATGAGATATCTCAGGCTATTGCTCATTCTGGCCCTTCGGAAAATATATTTTCAAAGATAATTCAACCGCTTGCTTCATCGGTTGGTGTTAAACGTGCATCCATACTGTTGTATAATACCACAACCGACAAATTTTCTATTGCATCATCTTATAATCTGCCTGAATGTATCAGTTCCCCATTAAACAAGAATCAGGCACCTATTGCCTATCATGTTTTTACAAGCGGGGACCCTTTGCTGGTTAATAATATAATATCAGACCCATCACTTGCTTCTTTTGCAAAAATTCATGAATATATTACCCCTTCATTTATCTCCATTCCCTTACGATATAAAAACACCGTTATTGGAGTATTAAACTTAGCAGACAAATTAGATAAAACGAGTTTTGACGCGTATGACCTGAGAGTTGCAACCACTATAGCCAATCAGATTGTAGAAGCTTATCAGAATTCACTGTATTTACAACAAACTGAAGAGCAACGAAGACTTGCACAGGAAATAGACATTGCGTCAGAAATCCAGAAAAGAATACTTCCAAAGATTCCTCAATCAATCAACAATCACCACTTAGCAGCATTTAACAAATCAGCAAAAGAGGTTGGTGGCGATTTTTACGATCTTTTCCAGTTTGATAATGACAAATTTGGCTTACTTATTGCTGATATATCAGGCAAAGGCATCCCTGCAGCACTATTTATGGGTACAGCACGTAACGTATTACGAGCAGAATCCCGTATCAACAACCAGCCTGGCCAGCTGCTTACCCATGCCAACAAATATATCTATGAAGATTCTGAATATGGTATGTTTGTAACCGTATTTTACATGCTCATTGATTCCCATAATAAACTCTTAACCTATGGCAGTGCAGGACATAATAATCAACTATTAATACGTTCAAAAACACGTGAGACAATTCATCTGAATGCAAAAGGGGTAGCTCTTGGCATTACCAACAATGCAAAATATGAAGAAAAGGCATTGTTCTTTGCAGATGGTGACCTTGTTGTCCTATTTACCGATGGAGTTCTTGATCTATTAGGCAATGGAAATATGGACGCAGGCGAAAAAAAACTTATTGAAATAGCACTTCAATCCATCGAAAAGGGACCCGATTTTCTTATCCAAAGACTAAAGGATAATCTTGTTACCATGGATGTTGACAAAGAATTTGTGGATGATTTTACCGTCCTGGCCATTCAATTTTAATTTTCCTGGAAACCATATGAAAACAGCCCGTTACATTTTTTTATTAATTGGAATACTAATACTTGTCTTTCTTTTTAAAACTTTTGGTCTTCAAAAAACAATATCACAAATTATATCCGTTGGATGGGGATTCTTAATCATCGTCAGCATATTTATCTTCAGCCATATTTTTCTTACCCTGGGCTGGAAGGTTTTAATCAATCATCCTGTTACGTTCAAAACTTTTAGACTGCTTGTGCTTGCCCGTATTGGAGGCGACTCAACATCTTCCATCAATGCTTTTGGCTCTATAGCCGGCGAACCATTAAAAGCAATGTATATGAAAGAACACATTCCGTTACAGGTTGGCCTGGCCTCTGTTGTTCTGGATAGAACAGCGCATTCACTGGCAAATGCATTAATGTTTTTAACAGGTATTATCCTGAGTATATTCATTCTCAAATTGCCATTACATATTACTGCTATTGCATTGGGATTTTTTTTACTGACACTGATTATTATTGCTCTTATAATTCAAAAGCAACGCGAAGGTTTACTGGATTTTATCATTTCATTAGTACCATCACGTTTTAGAAAAAAGCTTATAACAGATGAAAGGCGGAAAAAAATTGAGGAATTGGATGAAGAAATTAAATATATTTTCAGCAGCAAAGCGCACATTCATAAGTTCATCATATCTATTCTTCTTCATTATTTCGCAGTGACAATTTCCTGCACATTGGAGATATATCTTATTCTATATTTCCTTGAGATCCCCTTTAATATCTACCATGCACTATTTTTGTATGTATTTGGGCTTTTTTTAACATCTGTCATGTTTTTTATGCCTGCAAATTTAGGAACAAGTGAGGGCTCGTATTCGTTAGCGCTGAAATTATTAGGGTATGATCCTTCATTAGGGCTTACTATTGGTATTGTACGGAGATTGCGTACATTTGTATGGTCTATAATAGGTATTATTATTCTTATGATTGCCGGTTTGAAAAAGAACGAATAATGGCATCTATCATTGTTTCAGGAATATATGCCCTGCAATACAATATATCGCCCTCACTGTATAAAAAAACAGGAGAAGCATTTGTTACAGTTATAAGACCGGTTTGAGATGTTGATAACACCTTTGCAATCAGTACATCAATAAACGGTTTATGGGTTACCACGATAACATTCCTTTTTTCAAGCAATAAATACTGTAGTATATCATCGGGATTGTCTTTGGGGTTTACAGATTTACTGAATGCCAGTTCACAATTAAACTTTTCAGCAACTATCGCCGCACTTTCATATGCCCTCAATATCCCACTATGAATAATAATATCGGGTTTCCAGTTAATGATTTTCAAAAATTGAGCTAATCTGTTAAATTGTTCCTGGCCTTTTTTTGATAATGGTCTTTCAGGGTTAACCGATTCTTCAACTGCTTCTCCATGCTGTACAACAATTGTTTCCATACTATTCTCCAGGTATAAGAATTGTACCATACATTACTCAATTAATTATCAACAAATCAAATGTTCTGTTTAACGGTAATGTACCACACAGTGTACAAAAGATGCACAATACCTACTACGATGGACTTACTAAATTTATTATTCATGAGATAAAACACTATTACAAGTAAAAAATTTTCATTACCTCTCGACCTGACGAACGTATGGGACGTTAGCGCAAACCGCTACAAGCCATGGTACATCAGACAGTTATTATTTTTCCTGTTGACTTTTGATACATTACATTCATTATTATTACTGTTTTTTTAATAAGTTACCCATGGATATTGCAACCTTTAAATCTTTAGAAAATAAGGTAATAATGTTTATTTTGAACCAAGCCCGGAATCAAATTTATAATCAACGATGTCTTGTATTGTTTCGTTCATCAGAATGAAATTTGACTTTAAATCCTATTATGATAGGAGTAAATATACATGCTAATAGTATCACCAGTTATCCGGTACTTATCAAAACACCGTCAAAAAAAATCATTTCCAAAAAAGAAAGTTCTCATCTTAGAAGGCGGTGGTATGCGTGGAGTATTCTTAACAGGAGTACTCCAGGCATTTACCGACAGAGAATATTTTCCTTTTACCTTAATCATAGGTTCATCAGCCGGTGCTTTAACAGGTGTTGCATACTCTGCACACCAGATTCATTTAGCACGCGATGCTTTTTTTGGAGTTCTGTTAAATGAAAGTTTTATAAAAATATCAAATATACTCCGGCCAACAAAGCACATATTAAATTTAGATTGGATGGTTTCAACAGTCATTGACGGTAAAGAAACATTGAATTTTCAATACCTGAAGCACTCCATCCCTGTATTAATAACTGCCACTGAATACAGCGATAATAATCCTCCGTCTACAGCATATCTTCATTCAAGGAAAGATGATATTATAACATCATTAAAGGCATCTGCCGCAATACCTGTATTATATCGCGGATTTGTAGAATATAACAACCGCAAACTATGCGACGGAGGGTTGCTTGATCCCATACCTTATAAAAAAGCATTAAGCCTTGGTTACAAGGAAGAAGACATACTTGTTGTTGTAACAAGAAAAAAAGGATACAGAAAAAAAGAAGAATCATTCTGGATCAGGTATCTTATTGAAAATTACTTTAAAGATTCAAAATATCGCTATCTAATTCAGGCACTTGAAAACAGGTACCTCATGTATAATTCCATTCTTGATGAACTGGAACATAAACACAAAAAAATAGATATTATCTATCCTCCTGATGATTTCAATGTAGACAGATTGACCCGTGACCAAAAAAAAATTCTGGAAGGATTTGAACAGGGTGTACAGTCTGCTAAAAACTTTTTATTATCATAATGCTGTTTTACTGGCCATGTACTTTATTTATTTCTTCTTTAATTTGTTCAATGCTTTCCTTATGCTTCCCTTTTATTTCTTCATAGCTTTTTCTATAAGCTTCCCTGATTGCCATTATTGCCTCATAATTTGCTTTTTGTTGTTGAGCAACTCTATCTGCCTGTTCTTTTACTTTATTGAAACTATCAAATATTTCCTGTTTCTTTTCTTTATACATTTGCAAAACATTATCCACTGCTGCATTTGCACAATCGCCTAAAAAAAAGTCATCTGCCATGACAGCCATTTTATTTTCCAGCTCATTCATATCCTGTTCTAATTTTTTAGAATCCTTCTTCTTAACCGATGATTGTTTCAATTTTTCTATTTCAGCTGATTGCATTGAACTTCTTTGCTCTAACGTATCTAAATATTCATTATAGCTTTCTGCATATTTTTGCGGCTCAAGGACAAAATCTTTATCAGCTGTGTTTTTCCACAATTCAGGATTTTTAGGGTTATCATCCAGCAACGGCTTTTTTGCTACTTCAACAGTAGCCTGCTCATCGCCATTCACATTTATTTCTCCATACGGATTGGTCAATGCCAGAGATCCTTCTTCCATATTAACCCGTGAATTTGAACTATCGCTAACAGCCACAAAGAACTCTGTTCCTCTTATTGCACAAACAGTAGTTGGAGTATATACTTTTTTTGACTCGCCTTTCTGTAATTTTGAAATCTTTGCCTTGATAACGCCATTAATGACAGAAACATTCTCCTGATTATTTTGTACTGCCGCAATTTTAATCTTTGTATTTTCAAAAATGCGAACAGTACTTTTATCTGCATACAGCAATTCTGCAATACTTGCATTTTTTGTTACAACCACATCCCCCTCTGACAGCTTCATTCCCACTACTGCAAGATTATCTTTCCCATTATGTTCAACAATGACATCCCCAACCACAAAGCTAATCTCTAATGCATAGACAGCAGGTACTGATAACAAAATAGTCACAATAATCACCACATATACAACCAAGGCTTTTCTCATGAAATCCTCCATTGTATTAACTACATATTTATATACAAGTAACAGTAAACAAGTGTGAACTTTATGTATATAAGTACTATTATTTATTCTCAAAAGTGCAATAATTAATCAGTGTGGACTAAATTTCATTCCTAACATGGTTACATCATCCACAAAACGATCAACCCCACAAAAATCCTGAATTTTATCAAATAAAAATTCTACCAGTTCCGGTATTTCCAGATCTTTGTGCTCGTCAATTAATTCCTGGAACTGTTTTTCTCCCATGATTCTATCAACTCTGTCAGGACACTCAAACGCACCATCTGAAAAGAAAAGTAATTTATCATCCGGAAATAAATCAATTTTTTTGGTTGTATACAATGAAGTATCAAAAATGCCAACAAAAGGACCAGTTGTTTCCATCTTGATTATGTGTCCATCCGGATGCATCACTATTGGTGCAGGCAGACCGGCATTCACATATTCAATACAGGATTTAACCAAATCAAAATGTGCAAAGAATATGGTAGCGTAATTATAGCTCATCATCTTTTGCGTCTGTATTAAGAACTGATTCATTTCTTTTAATATATCGGAAGGTGACTTCGATATATCTACAAACGTTGTTATGGCAGTCTTTACGATTGCAGAATAAAGAGCAGCCGGCACCCCATGGCCAGAAACATCAGCAAAGATGAATGAAAAATGCTTTTCATCATGAATTATAAAATCAAAAAAATCACCACTTATTTTCTCAACAGGCTTAAATTTAAGATAAAAGGAAAATTCCTTAATATCCGGGAAAACAACCGGGAAAAGACATTGTTGCAGGTTGCTGGCAATATCAAGCTCGTTCTCAATCTGAATAGAACGCGCCTGTAGCTGTGCATAAAGCTTCTCTAATTCCTGATTCTTTGATTTAAGTTCTTCTACTAATTTTATATTTTCTTTTACAAGTTTATGACGTTCATATGCCCTCTGTGCTGCAAGCGTTATCTGATCATTTTTGAATGGCTTCAGGATAAAATCAAAAGCTCCCGCTTTTAATGCTGATATTGCAACTTCAATATCATTATATGCAGTGATGACAATGATGGGAACATTCTCATCCATTTCGTGCACTTTATTAATAAACTCCAGCCCATTAATGCCTGGCAGGTTCACATCGGTTATAATGATATCGGCAGATGTAATGACACCACTTTTCAGCGCATCTTCCGCTGTATAATAATTATATACTTTATAATCATTCTCCAGTATAAATTTTAATACTTCATTAACCATCTCATCATCATCGATAATTACCGCTGTTGGCATTTCCTTTCCTTTCATCTATTGACACCATCATATATACCTTTTATTGTGCGGCTATAAAAACGGATTCCAACCCAGTAGGCAGGATTTTTAAAACGTTTGTCTTTCTTCATATATTGATATGCTGACATATAAGCATGTAAAAAACTATTTGTTTTGATTGCATTGCAGAATTCACGGAGGAAGATGATACTATTAACATCTGAAACAGCATTATTCAACAGTACACTAATTTCCGTTTCTTTCTGTATCATAAATAAACAATAATAGTATGAAACCTGCGATGTATTGGCTAAATTGATGAACACATTTCCCGATTGTACCACATCACCATTAATCATCAACCCTTTTTTAACATTATTATAACTGAATTGTCTATCGGTAATCACGATACCGTTAGCTATGGTTTCAGATGTATACATAAACTCAGATTGTTTTAGAGCTGATTCAATGAGATTTTTCCTGGGATTGTTTACATTAATATATGCAATAGGGGGAACTGACGATGTTTCATCCATTGCTGCCATCAACGACGGCATAAAAACTATTGCCATATCATTTTTGTACTGCATAATTTCATATGGTATGGATTCAGTATACGCATCAGGAATGACAATCATGGTAGCATAACCACCGAGCTCATTTATTACAGGTTCCATTATATCATTAATTGCTGCTTCCTTGTCAAATACTTGCTGAAGCAATCCAACATCACTATAATAGTTATGTACAATATCATACAATTGTTTATAAGAATTCTGCAGGCGTACCGGCTGTATATAGGTTCTTGTTATAATCCATGCAAATATATCATTTTCATTCTTTGTTATGTATAAAACAGCTGTTTTACGAGGAATATTTTTTTGAATTTCTGTAATTGGAAAATTATTTCCAGCAAGTTCTTTATAGATACTTTTATAGCTGCTGTTTTCTTGGAAAAACGTAATTCCTTGCATCATCTTATGTAATTCAGCATACCTCAGAGCATCCCGCTGATTTCCCCTGCTCATTGCATACGATATTGCATAATTGATAAGTTTATCAAATAAGTATTTATACTCAGAATAATACCATTGTATTGATTCGTCACGCAAGCTGGAAATCATCAAATCAATATTCTGGGCGATAGTTTGCAGCATAGTGCTATCGGCTGTTTTTAATGCCACAACCTTTTGCATCTGGATGCTGACATTAAAAAGGTTGTATAAAACGGTATCCCGGGCGGCTATGTGGCTATTGATTAAAAGATCCTGTGCATCATCCGTTTTTCCCGACATTATAGCTGAATAGATAAAATAAGTATACCATAATTGCTCCAGTGTATATGGCAGCTGCTTTAAGGATTTGCATGCAGTATATGCATCCTTAAAATTATCTGTTTTTTGATATGCATTGATTGCACACAGGGCCATTGCAGGTGATAGAATCTTTCCCCTGTCTTTTGTAACTGTTTCAATGTAATGAAGCACTCGTACAGGAATTACATCCTTCAAAATTTCAGCTATTTTTGCTGTGGTAAATTGCACATCAATCCCCATGTGCCTGCCTTTATCAGCAATTAGCATGATGCGTTGCCATTCTTCATTGGTCATCTGTGGTCTTTTTTTAACCATCTCCAGTATTCCAAAGAGCAACAGATTATCATATTCATTGATACTGTTTATAAAATTATTACTATTATTGTCGCCTGTAATAGCTTTTAACATCCCGCAGGCAACTGTATTACCATGCGAAGCTATTGAATAACCTAAATTGTATGCAATCAGCAACTCACGTTGAGAAGGAATATAGTCAGCCTTATACAATTTCATTATATGGTGGGCTTTTTCCTTTTCACCCAACAGAAATGCCTCCTGAGCATACAGCAACAACAATTGGTTAGCAGGCAAAATTGAAACAGTATTTTTTTGTATGTCTTTGATATCAGCAAGCTTTTCCTTATGTTTATAGCCTTTAAGAATAGCTTCATAAACGCTATAATCAAACGTACCTGCCAGGCGGGGATCTTTCAGCAGCTTTTCAGCGCTATCAAGATCACCTTTTAATAAGCATGCATAAACAGCAAATGAACCGGCAAAAGCGCTGTTATGAGACTGCATAATTTTGAGTGCTTCATCTATATCGTTCTGGTAAACCAGAACAAGTATTTCCCTGTCAAAATATTCTTTCTGTATTAATCCTGCTCTTTCCCAGCGCTGTAAAGCCAACATGGCCGTATCATATTCACCTTGTTCTAAAGCTTCGGTATACTCTTTTTGTTTTTTTTGATAAACCAGTTTCGCATTTTGTTCTCTGTCTTTAATTGCATCCGGAACTTTTCCAAGCACCAGAATTTTTGATTTCAGCGAATTTATACGTTCTGTATCATTATGTATCACTGCTGTAACGAGAGTCTCAAGGTTATCTTCAGAATACAGGATAACACTTGCAATGTGCGAATATATGCTGGAATCTGATAAAAGCATGAGCTCATCAGTTTTCATGTTTCCCATGGATTTAAAAACAGCAGAACATTCCAATTTATTAGCAAAGCAGTAAGGTGGTGTTACAGTAATATCCGGATTGTCAGTATCAACTATATACTCTGAATTTTTAATGCCCGTGGTGGTTTTTATACCGCTCGAAAGTTTTTTGTCTGTAGTCACTGCACCTGCCGGCAACCATGCCAGACGTTCAATATCTTCAACCCGTGATGTAAACGGCACACAGCCCATTGCATATAACACTGCATTGCTGATATAGTTATGCAGTTTGGTGAATGCATCATTAAGCACAACATATATTTTCCCATTTAATGTCTTTGTAAATTTATTAACATCTTCAGTCAATCTTTCCGGCTGCAATGAGTCAGAAATTAAAATCCAGTCAATAGTATTTTTATATACCAGCCATCCATAAAGCTTATTATTAAATATATAGAAATGTATTACGGGATATTCTGAACCTTTTGATGTGTATACTCCCAGATAGGGCAACAGGGATGTTGGGGCAGCCAATCTGTATGAAGTTATATTCTTATAATGATATGAAATCGTAGATGTTAATTTTTCAATAACACCTGTGCCGCGTTCATTTACTATGGCGCTTGTCAATTTTTGTTCAAGATCCTGTATGGTGAAACATGTACGCAAAAATTTGTTATATAAGGTATTATCGCTTTTTTTATAAAAATTTGGTATTGATAATCCACCAAATGCTATTGTGATTATTTGTCTGCGCTGCTGAACAGCATACGCTTCTTTGTATTTCTTTTTCCGTATAAGATCATCAGTATATGTATCATAGAGCCTTTGAACAAACTCTTTCTTCGTTGTATACAGGGGCGGAAGCAATTCTACCCGTGAAAGCACCCCATCGATGAGTCTTTCAGGATTGTCTATGAACTGCTGTACTTCCCTATACGTGTATGCTAAATCCCACAGTGTTGCTTCAGCAATCCACACCAGCTCTTTTGACCTGATTTTATTAGCTTTAAATCGAGCACTTATGATATCATCGTATCCATCCCTGAACATCCCGGAATGTATTCTGCATATCCCTCTATTGATGAGAAGTTTAATAACAAATTCTTGATGAAAAGCATCATTACCATAGTAGCCGATTGCCTGCGTAAATAACCTCTCAGCATTGGTATAATAGCTATTAATGTCATTTGCATGAACATACTGTTCAGTACTTTTATCAGTTGGTATATCCTGCCCAAGAATTGAAGCCTTGTGCACATACAGAAGTGCAATCAATGCATCAAATTTAATACTGTATGTCTCAACCTGTTTATATGCCTGCTGTTTCAAAGCTGCAATCTGTTCATCAACCGGCTTTTTCTTCTGCGCCTTCATCTTTTTAGTATAATCATCAAGAAGGGTAGTATATACTTTATCATACATATCTTTTTTATACTGCTCTATTTTATGTATAGCCTTATCAATGCTTTCCACTTTTGTTTTGTGTTGGTTGCTATACGTATAACAGTAAGATAATTGGACCATGGCCTGATAATTTTTTTCAATTGGAAGATTTGTATCCTGCGCAATTGAAAGAGCTGCATCATATAATTCCAGTGCCCTCTGTACATCCCCCATACGGAAATAACAATATGCAGCATTATACAGAGCGGTAATATGGGCATCAGCCATTAATGAAGTCTTTTGCTTTTTTGTTATTTGAGCTAAAACCAGGTACTGTGCTGCAGCATCAACAAACCTGCCGTTTTTTGCATAGATATCTGCACGCATATTGTGGATAAGCATTTCCATTTCCAGAGCTGAAAGATGAGAAACAATTTTACCTTTCCCAATCACAACATGATCCTGTCCAAGGTCATAGAAATATACAGGGCCAAATCCGGCAAATTTCCAGCCAATCTTATACTGCACTGATGCCTCCTGCGGCAATGACCGCTGAGCAAGTTCCAGATATACAAGCGCTTCAGTATCCTGTTCCAATTTGCTATAACATTCAGCTATTTCTATGTAAATACGTGACGGGCTATCGCCACAATGAAATTGTGCACAGTGTTCTAATGTTTTCTTATACCACTCCATTGCCTTTTGGTAATTACCCTGCATCCGTTCAAAGAGAGCAAAATACTTATACAGCACATAGAGCTTATCCACAATTGCAGATTCATTCTTTTGAGCTATCGCCCTATATATAGTAAATGCCTGCTGCATTGACAAATATGCACTATTATAATTGCCCTGCTGCCATAAACAATACCCATAGTGATAGTAAAAGAGAGCTTCTTCTTTCAATGTTGAAAAAGCCTTTGCATATTTAATTGCCTGCGCATAATGACGGGAAGACAAATTGAAATTTTTTAAAAGAAAATAGATATTCCCAATGTTGCAATGGATATCTGCCTCTTTTTGGGGAAACAGCTTTTCGTTATTGGATGCCAGTGCCTTTTCATACAGCGGGATGGATTTTTCCCATAAATACTCAGGGAAATATGAATCAATTAAACGTTTCTTTGAGGGAAAACGAACACGTAATTCATCAACATATTGATATATCCATCCTTTGAGCAAATACGCATCAACAAACGCATCATCAATAAACAGTGACCAATCAATGTGTCGCAGGGCATTAGTGAACAATCCAAGTAGCATTTTAAATTCCTGTGAGGACCTGCCATCCATAGCATCAGGTGAAGGCGCCAGTGCTTTAGCCTGTAGTACATAGAGATACCCCAGGCCATATATATGTGCCTTATCAAAATCCATCCGTGCAATGGGCAATCGTTCTAAGTATTCCTTTTCAACAGTGCTCACAGCTTTTTCCTGTGATACTGCCAGCATTGCATTAATATATCCCATGTGAGCACCAGGCGCGTTTGTACTGTATATATCTTTGTAACGACGTTTAAGATGCAGCAGTGTATTCATGGTTATTAAGCGTTTATATACCGCTGCTGCTTCTTTGAAGTGTCCTTCAGCGATCAGCCTTTGTCCTGTGTGTTCAAAATATTCGGCAAGTTGTTCAATAATAGGGCGTATATCCTGCTTCCATTGTGCCTGATAATTGTTGACAGCAGCTTCGTAGTACACAACCCACTCATCACTACGTTTTGCATAATACAACTTCCCTAATGTTACATTAATCAAAAAGTACGCCACATCAAGCTTCCTGGTATGCTCCAGGCCCTGTTTTAACAATGGTATTGCATCATCATTCCCTGAAAGTTCTATAAGGGCTGTTGCAGCTACATAGTCCATAATGGCTTTAATAATAGGCACATTGTACTTTTCAGCTGATGTTATTGCATATTTATACCTAACCTTAGATGTAATTTTTTTTGTTTGATCAATTATAGAAACTGTTATAGCATTCTTAAGATATGTATAGGAAGACTTAAGTACAGTAATCCATTCTTCAGGGATACTGAATTCCTTATATAACAGTGCACCAGCTTTATACCGTACATACATCAACCGCGTATAATTCTGATATCGAGCAATAATCTCATTATATAATACTTTTGCTTTTTCTTTCATCTGCAGGCGAGCATACTGGTCAGCCAGCTCTTCCATAAAAAACGGAGCAATCTTTTCTTCGTTTCGTGTTGACAGCTCCGTAACAACCTGCTCAAGGTATGCAAGCTTTTCTTTATCTTTCACGGTACGATAGCGCATATAAATTTGTGCTGGCCTGCTTTGCTTACCCAGATCAGACAGTATATTGGCAACAAACGAATACTGCTGTGCGTACGATAATTCATACAGAGCTCTGGCAATAATTATCTTGGAATCTACATCAACGGATTCATTGAAAAAGTAATATGTGGCAAACAGACAGCGCTGGTAACGGTCACTATCGTCAAAATCCTCTTTATACTTCAATGCCAGCTCATACTGCCGTAGAGCATTCTTTTGTTTTGGGATAATGCCTGTATGCGGAATCATTGCTATATTAATGTACTGGCCTTCAACAATGCTGTACACAATTACACCATCGGCATACGACACCCAGCGTGGTGTGGCTGAAGGCTCTTCAATCAACGTCAGGGGATACTCCTCTTTTTTTTGCACATCTGAGGCAAACAGCATGCCTTTATCATTTGAATCCAGTATGGCATCACCATTGGTATCATACTGAATACGCATAAAATATATGTCATTACTGGTTTTCCCAAAGCAGGGCGATAGCTCAACGTACCTGCTACTGGTGATTTGTTTCACAGTGCCGGTAATAATATTAATTGTAAAGACATCACTTCCCGTATTAGTTTTTTTCACAAAGATGAGCTCTTTGCCATCGCCGGAAAATCGCGGCTGCATACCCTCAGTAATTTTGCGAATGCCAGTCCCATCTTTTTTCATAATGTAGATGGACTCTTTGCCGTCTCGTGTGGAAGAGAATGCAATTAATTTTCCATCAGGAGAAAAACAGGGGGAAGCATCACGTACCGGCCTGATAGCTCCTGAAAGTGGATCCCGTATTGCAGTGATATTGTTTGATGGTACTTCTTGGTCACCCTGTGTGATAATCTTTTCAGGATTAAGCTGCATAATAAAGATATCACCTTCAGGATCGTCACGCGTGGAAACAAATGCACACCATTTACCATCGGGCGATACATCAGGTGCAAAATCTCTGGCAGGATGTATGGTCAAACGGACAGTTTTGATGTTGTTCAGCGCCCGTAAGTAGATATCAAAATTATTTCGCTCTTTATCAGATGCATAGATTAAATATGTACCCTGTGCTGTTATACTCCCGCTCA
The DNA here is from genome assembly GCA_020721905.1 of Leptospira biflexa. Lineage (GTDB taxonomy): Bacteria > Spirochaetota > UBA4802 > UBA4802 > UB4802 > UBA4802. Next base: position 39,739 of record DYLU01000011.1, read on the forward strand.
CATTCACGGATCGCTCAAAGGTAAGCGGGATTGATTGGCCTGTGCCAAAACGGTATTCCCTGGTCAGAACCTGTGAATAATCAAACGGTATATCGCGGTAAGCTGTTGATGCACATCCTGTAAAAATTAATGCAAATAGTGCATATGCTATACGTTTCATTTTTTCACCCAGCTGCCATCTTCTTTCTGTAACCAGTCACCCTTTTTTGCTTTTGCGTACTGCTCTTTAGCAAAATCATAACCAAACTGAATGGTTTCAGGATCCCTGGCATCCTTTGAATCTGAACTTTTTATAAATATAATCTGTCGTGCATTATTTTCATCATTAACCAGTGTACGTATGACTGTACCTTCCCTCATAGATTGTAATTTCTTTTCATCTACTATCCCCACATAGCCGTTATTCATTTCACCTATGATTCCCATATCCTTATATAAACGTATCTTATCTTCATTAAGTTCCATCAACTTAATTGCCTGCAGCATAGTCTCATCAGCAGCAACCACTGCACGGCGTTCACCTTTTGACGGCACCATAACGGTAGAAGTAACCCATGCATCTTTTTCAATTTCCCTGTATTCGCCTATAACCTGGCGCTCAAGCGCTGTCTTCTCGCCGGTAATGTGTATTGCAGGGGGATGTATTTCAATGCAGCTGGGTACTCCTTTCAGGCAACTTGAAGAACCACATCGCGACTGTGAATACACTATGCCGACAGCGATAGCCATTGTTATCGCCACTATATGTTTCATAATGTTTCCTCCCTAACCCTGTTAAAAAATTCCACAACCGGGATACGCTCATAGCGCACCTGTTCATTATTAACAGTAACAAAAATACCCAGCACCTTCTTTCTGAAAAAAACTGTTGGATAAACAAGACCTTTATCCATATAAAAATCAAAACCGGAAATAATGAGGGAATTATCCACAGCAAACTGTCCCATCCCTAATTTTGACTTTCCACGTTCTTCATTTATGCCCTTAAAAAGCCTGTTTGCAAAATCCTCCCCAACCTTATATATGTTAATGGTTCCTGATATATCAAAATCCTGCGCAATGTTAAGGTTTTTGCCCACAAGCTGTGCATTCAGTGATAACAGTGCATCTTTATTAATCCTTACCGATTGGGGCCTGTCCAGCTTTCCAATATCAATATCATTTGCATTGAGCGCCACCCTGAATTCCATATTTTGCGGATTAAGATCAGCCAGATTGAAATTCAATTCCTTAAGAGTAACTGTTCCACGTAAAACCTGAGCCTGCAAATTTTTAATTTCCATACTATTGCGCCTGAACCCAATATATCCATGAATATCCCTTGCATATTCAAAAGCAATATTTCGCGATGGATGTGATGCCACAATCTTACCAATGGAAAAATTTGCTTTTTGCTTAAACAGCTCTATATTCATAACATCAGCTGAATCAAAAGGTAACTTAAAACTTTGCCCCATTGTATATGCTACTGGTATATCCATATCAACAGGACCAACAAAAAGTTTGTCACTAACATTACTGAGTATTAACTGTTGAGATTGCAAACTCCCTTTAGCAACCAATGATTGCATGGTCCCCTTAAGACTTAACAATACCTTCATAACACCGCTTACTGTATAGCTGCCAAAAGTAATTGGTTCCCGTGGAGCTACATTTACTCCTGCATCAACATTAAGTGACACATCATCTTGTGCGATCACTGACCCTTTTACATATATACTGGCATCATGCTTTTTGCTTGATACATTACAGTATGCTATATCAATTTTCCCTTTTTGCGGCTTCTGCGTAACCGATGTTGAAATGATCAAATCATCAATAGAATAATCTGGAATTGCACAATGGGCATTAAGATTGATACTATTTGTGTGTGCAGAAGTACTTACTTCTGCTTGAAGTCTTAATGTCACTGGCTTTGTTATGGGACCTGATGTCAGGGACTGTTTTAACGGAGCTGGCAGAGTATACGCCATTGATGGAAGATCAAACCGCAATATGGGCACACCAATACTGGCTGTCATAACTTCACCCAAAATCACTGAACCGGAAAGCTCAGCTCGAATAGTCTCGACTGCTATCTCAGGGGCCCTGTGTACCAGAACAACCTTTTGAATATCCAGCATGCTGCTATTAAGATTATATACTACATTACATTGTAAGCTAATACTATTATCATGCGACCTGTTTTCACTCAATGCATAAACAAAATGAGGAAGCCCAATGTCAATAGATGCTTCAATAACAGGATTTCGCAGCGTCACCATATATGGTATTTTAATTAAGGGAATAGTTAGCGTAAATTTATCAGTAGCAAATGTAACCTTTTGCCCGCTAATTGCACCTTTCACTGTTAAAGCATGAATGTTACCCTGGATCGTAAGAGGAAAAATTGAAATGGAACCATTGAAGTAGGGTTTTGCCCCAATAAGTACGCTGGTATACTGATAAATTTCGTTAAGCCTGATATTGCTATCAAGCATGGCAAACTGTATTTCAGGTACACTGTTTACGTGTTCGACAGTACCTGCAAATGAAATCCATACTGATTGACCAAATTCAACCCTCAGTTTTTTACACTGGACAGCATCATTTGATGAATTATATGCGATATCGTATTCTATTTTTACATTGAGCGGAGCTACATGTTTTTGTGCAAATCTGACAGGCGTATTGTATGTACCACATTTAAAGCTGCTGAATAACTGTTTTCCTTCAGGATTATAAAAAAGATTAAATGTAAACAGCAACGGTGGACCAGCAGCAATGTCTCTGGAAACAAATGAAAAGGACAACGTTTCATCCGGATTAACAGCAATGTTTAATTTGTCAAACAATGTTAATGCCATTATATTTAACGGGATACGACGTACAGGGGGGATGTGCAGATTAATAGAAGTTGAAAAATTTTTTAACGTGGCGCTGTACGTATTACTATGAACAGTTACCGTGAGATTTTCCAGTACAAATCCAAAAAGTACTTCAACCGGTACCGGCAATGTAATCTCATTCTTTTTCCCCTTTTCCTCCTCGGGCTCATCCTTTTTTTCTTTTTCTTTTTTTTCAGAAGGTCTTATCAACCTCTGGATATTCCATATCCCTTTCTGCTCTTCAAGATATACAGAGGGGTTGTATAATCCAATTTCATATATTTTGATTTTACCTAATAAAACAGAAAAAAAACTATACCGCAATCGAAATGTATCAAAGGCTACTACCGGTTGTTCGTTGTCAGTACCTTTCAGAATAAAATTTTTAATTTCAAAGCCATTGAACAATGAAAAATGCGTTATAGTAAAAGAAGCCTTTGCATTGAGATTGGATTCCACCTGATCTGTAATAATCTTTGATACCCTATCAGTGGTTAACACAACATTGGCTATAAAAAGAATCAGCACTACAAAAACAACCAGGCTACATAGTGCTAAAACACCATATGAGATAGTCCTGATACAATAATGTATGAATGTCTTCAAGCTATTGCTCCACATTCTCAAGTAAAAAAAGCATAATTAATATACTGTAAGCCATCATATTAAAACTTTTTTTTCATTGACATATCATTTGTTGGCTTAGTATCATGACATAAATATTTATTCATAAGGGAAAACTATGAGTACATTAAATGATCTTTTTTCTTCTGAATTTTTAAAAGATAATGCTATCCTCATTGGGAAGATCAAAAAACCTACAATCACTAAGGAAGAAGCTATCAAAATCTTAGAATTTGTCAAGCAAGATATACAAAACTACCCTGCACATCAGCATTTCATTTTAGATGTGCTGGATGTCCAGGAAGTATCGAACCCAATCATTGGCGTGTTAATGAAAGCACTTGAGTTCTGGAAAAAGACACGGGGCTACGGTATCTTAGTTATGACTGAAGAGCTGCTGCAAAAAATAATGATTGAACAACCTGCAATGTTTGACTTCTTTGCAGTATTTCATTCAATAGATGAAGCAATAGCATTTACTAAAAAAGCATAACGCTTATATATTCTTAATGATGCGCCTATCGATTGCTACACCCTTTTTATCAGGATGTTCAACCATGTGGTCCATCATAGACATACCATGAAAGCGCATCACGTTGAGCATAAATATTTCCAGTTTATTTAATGTTGTAGGGGGCAATGTGTTCCCATCTATCTCTACCGACATAACCGGATAACCTTTTGAACGCGCCCATGGAGTTAATACCCCTTCAATGACCCTGCCAATCAAGCACGCAAATGGCGATATATTTACAATACCTGCATAGCCATCCTGCATTGCAGATGCTGCCACACCACTGGATACAGTTATCTCGGACTGCAATTCCAGATTAACAAAATTCCTTTTTGCCATATCCATAATTGCATGCATATCATGAGGTGTTTCAGGCACCAATTGTGTTGTTTGGAGTACCTTTTTCACTCGGTGTTCTATACGATGCTTATACCACTGTTCAAGATAAAACCACATAAGCTTGCGTGTTTCAGGAATAAAAAGCTTTTTATACCACGGTGACAGAGCAATTGCCTGCTTATACTCATACTCGCGTGTAAAGTCACAATAGTATATCCATTCACTCACACCTGAAACTTTAGCAATAATCCCCTTTTTGCTAAAATGCTTCACAAGTTCATCAACAGCAAAGTCATCCCTTCGCACATAAATTTCACCAACTACCAGTACCTTAGGGCATTGGTCGATAGTCCTTTGAAGCGGGATTGTTTTGATAGTATTAGCTATTTTCTTTAACACCGGAATTACTTTTGTGACATCCTTTTCCGCAACCGTAATCAACTCCTGCCATAGTGTATCATAGAGGTTGAGCGCAGAAACAGGATCCTTTGCACAGGCCCTGAGCGACGTTTCAATATCTTTCATATAATCGCTAATAGCAACCCCCCACCACGCATGCTTTGAAAAATGAGGCCCAAGTTCCGTATATGAATTAGATGAATCCAGTGTTACCACGCACACATTGTCAAACTGCATATCCTTAAAGAGATTTTCGTAAAACACATAGTATTGTCCTGTTCGGCATGGGCCCTGGGTGGTAGGAACAAACAATAAATATATTTCATCTTTTTTATACTCATGCGAAGCAAAGTATTGCAGTGCACTTCCCAAAACAAGATGCGATGGAAGGCATTCTTTACCTGATACAAACTGCCGTGCCAGTTGTAAGGTTTTACTGTCCGGTACCGGTAATGCCAGAGCATCTATCCCTGCTGAACGCAATGATGCAGCCAAAAGCTCTGCGCCAAGCCTTCCCATACTTGCCAAAAGAAGCTTTACTTTTTTATTATTGCGTATTGGTATTTTTATATTGTTGTATACATTTGTAACATACAGCTGATCATCAATGACAAAGCGGAGTCCATTATCATAGCGCCCCATTGCATCATCAAGGCACTTTTTCCGATACCCTTCAATAATATCCAGAAATGCTTCAATACGTGTATCAATACCGGCATCAGCCGTATGTGAATCAAGCTCTAAAATTAAAAATGGCTTTGTACCCATAATCCATTTTAAATAATGCAGCATGAATGAATCAGGTGCACACGAAAAATTTGAAATAAACGTAACATAGATATTATTTTCCTTTGAAAGCTTAACAGCCGTTTTCATATCAAGCTGACCATAGTACCAGTACATATTGGGAAAAATTTCTTCATCGTCAAACGGCACTATATCAAATGGGATGACGGTATAGCCAATACTGGTGTACTTTTTAGGGATACCCATGTTAGCATCTTTGGTGAATGCATTGTAGGGACGCCCTAACAGTGCAATTGCTGGTTTATTCAATTTTTTGGCAAACTCAAGTGCCTGCTTCCCTAATTCATGTGCCTTTATAAAATATTCTTTTTGTTTTTTATACGCTATATCAAATGCACGCAAACCTTCTTCTTCAGTAAACCCCAATTGCTGTGCCATACCAACAAACGAATCCTTAGTAACCGAATCTAAAGTAAAGCTGATAACTGGAGCAAGAACTTTCTCATTAGATATTTCATCAAACGCCTTTTGTATATAATAAGGAAGACTCTGCGTGATGGGACAGAATGTTGCACGCGTTTCTTCCTGATAGCTATGCATCTGCTTTATATGTGGCAGAAAGATATAATCAACACCTTTATCCAGAAGATTTTTTACCGCACCGTGAGCAATCTCAGCAGGGAAGCAATAGGCACTTTCAACTTTAGCTTTCCCTTCCTCTGAGATTTCATCTGAAGGCACTATCGCCACACCCAATGAATGGAAAAACCATGAATATAGCGGCCATAATGTATATGCTGAAAAACACAATGGAATCCCAACTGTCATTGAAGCCTCTTTGGGATCACCATCCGGTGCACATTCCTTAAACAACAGAGCATTACGCTTTTCAACAAAATCCACCACCTCTTCTTCGTTGATTACCCTCTTTTTACGCATATTAGCATACTTATTACAACGCCCACCAAACATGTATCTGTTCCCGTTGACATTGAGCACCCTGATAGGGCAGTAATTATCACACGCTTTACAGGTAAACTCGCGCTCGTAAACAATTTCAGTAGCAAGGATTTCATCAAGTGCGTATACTTTCTTTTGCAAAAGGCCATCATTCAGTTTTTGCAATGCAACCATTGCAACACCAAAGCACCCCATAAGTTCAGGATCAGGCGGCACGGTAATGGGCTTATTTAAAAGCATTGCAAACGCAAGTGGCACCGCCTTGTTTTTTGCAACTCCACCCTGCAATACGATAGAATTGCCTATAGTTCTATTACCCACCACGCGGTTGAGGTAGTTTGCAACAATCGATGTCACAATGCCGGCAGTAATATCTTCTTTAGCAGCGCCCTGCTGAATGGCTTTACGAATATCCGAATTAATAAATGCTGAACAATGCTCACCAAACTTAAGCGGCTTTTTTGCCTTCAATGCAATGTCCCCAATCTCCCATGCATGTGGAATGTTGAGATCACCCTGCGCAGATTCTTCAAGAAACGAACCCGTACCAGCCGAACAGGCTTCATTCATGGCATAATCAATGGGCACGCCATTTTTTAAAAACACATACTTTGCATCCTGACCGCCAATCTCAAAAACGGTGTCTATATCTGGCTTAAAATAGGTGGTACCCACTGAATGGGCAATGATTTCATTATAAATGGCCGGCGTTTCAAGGAATACCCCAAGTATTTCGCGCGACGATCCGGTGGTTGCCGCTAAGGATATGGTAATGGGTGCATCCCCAATCTGTTCTTTAAGCTGTTTTTTTATTTCAACAATGCATTGTTTTAATGCTTTGACCGGATCACCATGAGTACGGCCATAATAGGCTGCAACAATCTCATGAGTATGGATGTCAACAAGACAAGCCTTGGTTGTTGTTGATCCACCATCAACACCAAGGATGTACTCGCCATCTGGCTTGGCATTCCCGCGCTTTGACGGGATATAGGTAACCTTATCCAGTGCAGTTGAAAGACTTTCAAATTGAGGGTAGCTTACCGTATACTCTTCAAATAACGTTTTGGGTAATGGTGCGCCATACTCCTGTGCCAAAAGAGCTGCACCATAGCCTTCAAAATACGCTGCGGTTTGGGGTATTACAAAATCTACCTCCGGTAGTTTTTCTTTAATAAATTGTTCTATGAATGGATTTTGCGTGATACCTCCGGTCAGGATTACTAAACCCCGGTTTATCCGTGCTTTTTTTAAAAATTCAACAACCTTGATTGCCATAACATTTGAAAGTGACAGCACAATATCGCCTTTCGTTGCTTCACCTTTATTCAACCTGTGAGTACAGTCACTTTTCATAAATACCGAACAGCGTGTGGAGAGTTTAAGCACCTTGCTTTCAGATGGTACTGAAGAGACACCTTCAAGCGTCATATCCATACGGGCAAGCTGCTGCTTAAAAAATTCACCGGTTCCCGCAGCACATTTATTCCCTGAATAGGTATTTTTTATTTTTTTATTTTCGTCGATAGCATACACTACTAAATCTTCACCACCCATTGAAACTACGGCAACGGGATCATAATCCATTTGCTTCAGCGCTTCCTCAATACATACTGATTCAATGACACGGGGGAGCTTTATTAAAAATCTACCTTCATTCCCGGTAACTATCGCTTTAGCATCAGCTGGAATAGATAATTTTGAAAGTATTGCGTTAAGTGTACCAGGAACATTGCCTTCATGATGAACTATGCTAAATTCTTCAACAGTACCATTTTTGGATATAACAACTTTAACACTTGTAGAACCAATATTAATCCCAATGCCCGTCATAATAGACCTCTTCAGATAAAAAAAATGTATTTGTTTATGATATTTGTATTTTATACCTCTTTTTCTTGGGGTATGACAATAGAAGCAACTATTGAAATTGCCAATAATAATGCTATTATACCCAATGAAATCTCAGTGGATATATGATAACCACATTGTGCAACAATCATCTTGCAGCCCACATAAATTAAAATAACCGATAAGCCATAATGCAAAAATCTAAAAATCCGCATGACTGCTGCCAGTGCAAAATAAAGAGCCCTAAGACCCAGAATTGCCATAACATTTGACGTGTACACAATGAAGGGATCATGACTGATTGCAAGAACGGCAGGGATTGAATCAACCGCAAACACAATATCCGTTGATTCAATTACCAGCAAGACAATAAAAAGTGGTGTAACAAAGTGTTTTCCGTTTTCTTTAACAAAAAAATAGCCGTTACGATAGTCACCTGTAACGGGCAGGATGGTACGTGCTAATTTTAATACCGGATTTTTTTCAGGATGTATTTCTTTATCCTTTTCTTTCATCATCTTATATCCGCTATAGATTAAAAACGCACCAAAGACATACAGTATCCAATCAAACTTTTCTATTAACGCAATGCCGGCAAAGATGAATATGGCACGCATAATCAGGGCACCCAGCACACCCCAGAAGAGTACCTTATGCTGATATACCGGATTAACTTTAAAATAGGTAAAAAGCATCAGGAATACAAATATGTTATCCATGCTTAATGATTTTTCAACAAGGTAGGCAGTTAAAAACAGCAAGGCTTTCTGGTAATCGGCGTACAAATATATGCCCGCATTAAACATCAGGGACAACACAACCCAGAATATTGTCCATAGTATCGCTTCTTTTACTTTTATTTCATGTGCCTTTCTGTTGAAGACACCTAAATCTAAAAGAAGCATAAGCAGGACAAAAATATTAAAACCAACCCATAAAAAAATTTTAGCCATATATCTTTACTCCGTGTACACAGTACGTTATAGCAGGGGAAAGCATATATCAACCTTGCTGAATGCGGTGAAAATGCTCTTTTATAGTATTATATTACTATAATGTTACTTACCAACCTTATTTTTTATCCGTGAGCGCAGTGCTTTTAAGAATACTTCTATGCCTTCACCGGTTTTTGCACTTACTTTGTGTACTTCCATCTTTGGATTTGTGCGCTTAACATTTGCCAGCAATTCATCCATATTAAAATCAAGATAGGGCAACAGGTCAATTTTATTAATCAATAACGTATGCGAAGAGTTAAACATTAATGGATATTTAACAGGCTTGTCTTCACCTTCTGTTACACTCAATACCACAACTCGCTCATCATCACCCAATTCAAATTCAGCAGGGCATACCAGATTGCCAACATTTTCAATAATGACCACATCAACTGCATTTAAATCAAATTTTTCCAGGCAACCTAATATCCAGGAACTTTCTAAATGGCATGCACCTCCAAACAATTTCGTCTCAATCTGAACTATGGGAATATTATATTTTGCCAGGCGCAAAGCATCATTGGTTGTTTCAATATCGCCTTCAATCAGTGCTACATTGTAATCTTTTATAAGGTCATTGATTATTCTATCAGTGATTGTTGTTTTACCGGCACCAGGTGAGCTCATAATGTCAAACATGTATATTTTCTTTTCGCTGAGTAGTTTCTTTATTTCCTCAGCCTTTTGAATATTTGATTCATAAATGTTCTGTAAAACCTGAATTTCCATGAGGTATTCTCCTGAAAATTAAAAAAATTGAATGCACTATAAAAAAATTGCAGGCGTTTATTTTAAATAATACACATTACCATTATTCCCATGTTACCAAATCACTTTATCACATAAATATAATTATGTAAAAAATTTCATTATCAACAATTATTGTCCAAGAGATATTTTTGAATACACAAATGTTTACAGATTTATCTGAAAAAGGTCGTTAAGCGAATGTGTTAAACTAATTTACTTACACAGTATACTCCTTTGGATACAATTTTGCTGTATCGTGTAACCGAACTAATGGGTGAACACTGAAAAATTTGTATCAAAATAACCTTTTTAGCCATGGCAAATAGTATCCAAATTTCATTCATAAACATGTATGCATATTGGTCAATTCTTTTCATGTATTATTATATACATGGCTATCATCTGCGATGATAGCCATTCATAAAATCAGTATGTTTACTTAGCAAATCTTGAAGGTTCCTATCTCATTATCCCCTTCAACAATGTGTACCGCACAAGCTATATCAAACAAACGAATGTACCACACGGACTGCCTCAATTGGATTCTTTGGATCTGCAATAGGTGTACCTAATAGTGCCTGCTCAATTGGACCTGATGTACCATCATCGCCTCGTGGACCATAGGACCAGGTTGCAGGCTCAACAATCTGATAGCTGGCAATCTTTTTATCTTCTATGTTAATCCAGTGACCTAATGCACCACATGAAGCATCAGTCAATCCTTCACCCTGCGATTTTTCAGGTATTTCATAGGTAGTTCGTGACTTTTCGTCAACCTCCAGTTCATCCAGCCACTCATATGCCCGCTGACAGAGTAGCTTACATTCAATGACTCTTGAAGCATGACGGCCCAAGACCGAAAAGACAGCATCAATATCAGCATTGAATACTTTCAGCAGTGCATCCACCTCTTTTTTTACTTGTGCATGGCCACTGAGATAGCTTATGACCACACGTGCTAAAGGTCCAACTTCCATTGGCATGCCATCATAGCGAGGAGCCTTAAGCCATGAATACGCACCACCCTTATGCGGATCAGGATTTGTTTGCCCCTGCAATGGATGCAGATTGCTCCCTGAATCATATCGGGAAAACTTTACCTGCTCCCTAATCTTAGCCGAATCAAATTCAGAAAGGTTTTTGCCATCAAATACACCACGTTTGAAGAAAAATTCAGTAAGATCATCGTTTTCTTCAAATGCACCATATGATAGAAAATTGGTAAACTTCCCAAGCTTAAAATAATCACTATACGCTTTTGCTATTGCAATAACATCGTTGGCATATATTTCGTTCACAAACCGCTCAACTGCTTTTAAATCTTTTTTATACTGGCGGATTGCACTTCGTGTTGGCACCTGTGTCACCCCACCTGGTACAAGAGCATTGATGTGCGGGGTTTTACCGCCAAAAAGAGCTATCATCTGCTGAGCCTTGATACGCACATCAAGGGCCTCTAAATAATGAGCTATTGCCGCAATATTTAAATCCAGATCTTTGATGTAGAAATCACCTTCGTATCGTGGTAAAAACGGTGCTACTGCAGTGATGGCATTTTGTCTGTTCTTCTTTACTTCAAGCTCATTCCGCACCCAATCACGAACCGCTAAAAGTTTTTTATTGGTACCATTGTATTTTAATATTGAAGTGATATCAACATAGTCCAATGCACATAAATGGTAAAAATGTAAAATATGCGACTGCAAATAATCTGCGGTCAATATTAAGTTCCTCAGTAATCTGCCGTTTTTATTGGCCTTTATGCCAAACGCAGCATCTAAACATTTGCTGGATGCAATGCCATGAGCAGCAGAGCATACTCCACTAATACGTTGAGTAATCTGTGTCGCATCTACTGGATTACGCCCTTTTAAAATCATTTCATATCCCCGGAACATATTACCTTTGCTCCATGCATTCACTACCTTACCATTTTGCACATCTATCTCTATTGACAGATGACCTTCTATTCTGGTTATTGGATCCAATAATACCTTAGCCATTAATGCTACCTCCCGCTTTTAGTTTTAATACAACTTCAGCTACTTCAGGATGCAAATTCTTTAATTCATCATTACTTGCTACAAGATGTTTGTAAATACCTCTGTTACCATAATCCGGGAACACAGGTTCGGTACACCCAATACATCCTGATCCACACCCAACACAGGTATTTGCGCCATCAACCCATTTGCGAGTAGGAATATCACATCCAGTATCCATACCACGACATCCAAGTAGATATAAGCATCCTTCATCACCCCAATGCTTTGCAAAGCGTCCACGCTTGTAATCCGGCAAACGTTCACATTTTTCATGCACTGTGGTCCCATAATACATCAGCGGACGATTGTATTCATCAAGTGCAGGCATACCTTTTAACAATACATGGAGCAGTGTTCCTACCACCCAGTCAGGATGTGGGGGGCATCCAGGGATATTAATTACCTTTTTATCAGGGATTATATTCTGTAATGATGTAGCACCGGTTGGATTATCGCCGGTTGCATGAATTTTGGCAGCAGGTATGCCACCAAATGCTGCACAGGTACCAACAGCAATCAGAGCCATTGCATTTTCCCCTAATTTCTGAATCCACTCGCGGGCGCCTATAATTTTACCATCCATTTCACCAATGGTACAATATTCATCCGATTTGGTAGGTATTGAACCCTCAACGATAAGTATAAAATCTTTCCGATTGGTTTTGACAGCATCTTCCAGTACCTGAGTGGCTGCATGACCTGTACCACCGCATAATGTCTGGTGATAGTTCAGGCTTATGTGCTCAGTAATTACCGATACAATACCGGGATCAACCTTATTAAGAAGCGATATTGAGCACCCGGAACATGACTGGGCCTGAATCCATATTACATTGGTACGTGCACTTGCTTTTTTTAACGCTTTTTTACAACCCTGAATTAAAACACCAGGGAAGGCAACTGCTGCAGTAGTTGTTCCCATGATTTTTAAAAATTCTCTTCTATTTAGCGACATGTAACAACCTCCTCATATATCAGGTTAATAAGCTGTAATACTATCAAGAATCAAATCCACAACTTTTGGAATTGATTCTGCTACCGAAGAGCTAAAGTTTGTATACAGATCATCTGTATTATCAGGTACTATGCCAATTACCTCAACGATTGGCTCCTTACCTTTAATTCTTAATATATTTAGCGCTTCGGCAACACCTAATTCATGCAATGAAACAACTGGCAACCGGGAAACCAGGTGATTGGCACCAAATCGGCATATGCTTCCCGGTTTATCTTCAATCTTTAATGCATCAACTATCACAATTTTATCGTACTGTACCATATACTGCATACAATCAAATCCGGTAATTCCTCCATCCAGCAATGTTACACAATCGGGGACTGGAATAGCATTATCCTGCATATACTGAATCACATGAACCCCTATGCCATCATCTTTTTTTAACAGATTTCCTATTCCCAATACCAGTGTTTTAGCTTTATGTTTCATTACACCATCTTTTTTTACTGCTACTGTGCTTTGGCTATGTGGCACTCGTTACATAGCGCAGGTCCCTTTTTAGTTTGAGCGTGGCAGTTAATACATAGATTATGCAGCGTATCCTCGCCCGAAGCTCCCTTATGACACACAGCACATTGTTTAATCCTGTCATCATTACCCTGTTTGTGATGACATACAATACACTTAACACCGGCTTCCTCGTGCGTTTTATGCGGCATCATGACAGGATCCATTGCATTCATTGTAGCAGTAAGACCACTTTGCGTATCTTTTTCAGTAATGTATTTATTGATATCCGTTACAGTCACCACATCAGTTTTGCTTGGATTAATGGTAGTGGTCCCCTGCGAGCATCCCACAGCGAATATGACCGCAATAGCAACTAAAAAACTCAATCTGATTTTACTCACATTGTACCTCCTTGCTATCTATTTTAAAAAACCCTTTAATACTAAATCTCTTTATACAATAAGTAAGACATATTCATAATAGGTCAACTTGTTTTTTACATATCAAGCAACCATCACAATAGTATCATGGCAATCAGTCATCACTGTAATACTGTACTATTCCATACAGCACCTTTAATTTTCTGTAATGATACAATATACCATGTAGATATTTATTTATCTTCCATCGGTACAAACCGTAATGAAACTTACATGCCTTCAGCATATATCCTATCTATTTCTTATCTTACATGTCATATTTAAAATTTTAACTGCTATACAAAACATATGATCACTCCCTATATACGACAACATATTATGATATATGTCAATTATATTTACTATGCAATTGAATGCTATATTTTTTGTTGGTTGCTTTTACTATATTCCATCTCGTGCTACAATAGTATCTATGATACAACATTATGAAGTAACAGTAAAAGGAATTGTCCAGGGAGTTGGATTCAGGCCCTTTGTCTTTAATCTTGCTACACGATTAAACATTAAAGGTTTTGTTTCTAATAATACTGAAGGAGTAATTATACATCTTGAAGGAGAAGAATTTGTACTAAAACAGTGTATTGAATTGATTACCAGTAATCCGCCACCGTTAGCACATATTTTTAACATAACCATAAAACAACTGCCACCTAATGGATTCACACAATTCACTATTGAACACAGCAGTATTACACTACTTCGCGAAGCCTTTATTCCACCTGATGTTGCCATTTGCAATGATTGTCTTACTGACTTTTTTACCCCGGATAAGCGTCGCTATCACTATCCCTTTACCACCTGCACGCACTGTGGTCCGCGTTTTAGCATTATAAGCGATATTCCCTATGACAGAGAAAATACCGCCATGCATCCTTTTGCAATGTGTCCTGACTGCAGGGAAGAATACACCAACCCTCACAACCGCAGGTTTCATACACAGCCCAATGCCTGCCCACAGTGTGGTCCTCATATAGTGCTGTGCGATAGCTCCGGTAATATACTGGAATCCAGAATTGATGCTGTAATATGCCAGTTGCATGCTATTTTAAAAGAGCACATTGTTGCCATAAAAAGCGTTGGAGGATATCACTTAGCGTGCGATGCCACCAATGACCGATGTGTTGCTCTGCTCAGAGAAAGAAAAGTCAGACCATGTAAACCTTTTGCAATCATGGTTTCATCAGTTCAACTTCTGGAAACCTTTTGCTCTGTCACCGCAAAGGAAAAAGAACTTTTAACAAGTAAAGAACGCCCAATAGTGCTGGTAAAACGTACCAAAGACATTCTGAGCAAATACGTTGCACCGGGATTATCGTATATTGGTGTTATGCTTCCTTACACACCATTTCAGTATTTGCTTTTTGAGAATAATCCTGAAAGCATCTACATCATGACCAGCGCCAATATATCCGATGAGCCCATTATATACAATGACGATGATGCCTTTGAGCGTTTGAATACAATTGCCGACTACTTTGTTACCTACAATCGCCAGATAGTATCGCACACCGATGACTCAGTGGTATACGTTGTTAATGAAAAGCCATATTTTGTACGCCGTTCACGGGGCTACGTACCCGCACCCATCTTCATCAAAGAAACGCCACTTCATATCCTTGCAACAGGCGGGGATTTAAAAAACAGTTTTGCGCTGGCACGAAACAACGTTGCTGTCGTAAGTCAGTTTTTGGGGGACCTTGCCACTCCGTGGGGCAATGACCTTTACCGAAAAACTATCGCCCATTTTTGTAAAATCTTTGATGTTAAACCCCAATGTATAGCGCACGACATGCACCCCAACTATTTTACCACCATGTTTGCACAGGAGCATGCCACAACACAAACATTTGCAGTACAGCATCATCACGCACACATTGCTTCGGTGTGCCAGGAGTATAGTTTAACTGAACCTGTGATTGGCATTGCTTATGATGGCACCGGATACGGAACCGACCATACGCTGTGGGGAAGCGAACTGTTAATAGCCGACACAAAGGAATTTATACGCGCTGCACATTTTGATTACTTTGGTTTGCCTGGTGGAGAAAACGCCATCAAAGACCCGTGGAAGATAGGTTTGTCGTTGCTTATGGCAGCATCCATTGATGATACACCATTTTTTACCCAACAAAAGGAAAAAGAATGTGTAAAAGAGATAGTCCATAAAAACATAAACTGCCCTGCAACCTGCAGTATTGGAAGGCTTTTTGACGGTGTTTCTGCCATCCTGGGGATTGCGCATCATATCAGCACCGAAGCTGAAGCTGCCATGCTTTTAGAGGAGAAAGCACTGGCAGCAATTGAAGACAATTCAGTGTTTGATGTCACCATCAGCCAGGGACAATCGCTTGTTATTGACACTGCTCATATTATTCAGGAAATTGTTAGTATGATAGAATTACATGTTCCTGTTACTGCTATAGCCATGCGTTTTCACAGAGCAATAGCCAGGGTCACTATCGCCACTGCCTGTAAACTCAGGGAACACTATTCAATAAACAAGGTTGTCCTTTCAGGTGGAGTGTTTCACAACAGAATATTGCTTCACCTTATAACAACAGGTCTTGCAAAAAAATCATTTGACGTATATACACCTTACAAACTACCGTGCAATGATGGTGGTATAGCCTTAGGCCAGATTGCTATTGCCAGGGATAACATTCATGTCTGATAGTAAAAAAGAGGCTGCTGTCTTATCACAGTATTCATTGCCACAGCCTGTTGCCATAATGGAAGTATGTGGCACACATACTACTGAATTTTTCCGCACAGGCGTTAAAGACATATTCCCACAAAACCTGCGGCTTATTGACGGCCCTGGCTGTCCCGTATGTGTTACCTCTAATGATTATTTAGATACTGCCATAGCCATTGCCTGGCAATATAACTGTGTTATAACAACCTTTGGGGACATGATGAAGGTGCCTTCCTCGTACAGTTCACTGGCAAACGAAAAATCAAAAGGGCTGCAGGTTGAGGTTGTCTATTCCCCCATGGATGCCGTTGATATGGCCACAAAAAACCCAGATAAAAAATTTATATTTTTAAGCATTGGCTTTGAGACCACAGCTCCAACCGAAGCTGCCTGTGTACTGGAAGCAAAACGACAGAATATAAAAAATTTCTTTTTACTCCCCGGCAATAAACTGACTCCGCCAGCAGTCAAAGCACTCCTTGACTCCGGCGAGGTCAACATCGATGGTTTTATACTGCCCGGACATGTGAGCACCATTATTGGGAAAAATGCATGGAATTTTATTGCCACTGATTACGGCAAACCTGCTGTTGTTGCAGGCTTTGAAGATTATGACCTTATTCGCGGCACAGTAATGCTTTTAGATTTGTTAACGAACAAAAATCCTATTGTGCTAAACGAATATACCCGTGTTGTTCGCGATGACGGCAACCCAAAAGCCTTAGAGATACTGTATACCGTTTTTACAAAAGGCAATGCTACCTGGCGCGGGATTGGTGTAATTCCGGAAAGTGGCCTTGATTTAAAAGAAGAATATGCTATCTTTGACGCATATAGACAATTCCCTGTAGATGTGCCCCCACCCAAGGAACATCCCGGATGCCGCTGTGGCGAGCTTTTGCGCGGTGTGATACTGCCAGCTGAATGCCCGCTTTTTGGGAAAGCCTGTACACCGGAGCATGCTATTGGACCCTGTATGGTTTCATCAGAAGGCCCATGCTCAGCATACTACAAATACGGGAGGAAGTAATGGATATTATTGTTCCTGGCCACGGCAGTGGCGGCAAACTGATGAATGATCTTATCAACCATCTCATAAAATCTACTCTTGGCAATGAAACCATACAATTAGATGATGCAGCACATCTTAAACTTACTACATCAAGCATTGCTTTCACCACTGACAGCTATACTATTACACCAATTGAATTTACCGGCGGAACCATCGGAAGCCTGGCGGTCAACGGCACCGTCAACGATCTATCAGTTATGGGAGCTACACCCCAGTATATCTCATGTGCACTGATACTGGAAGAGGGACTTGAAATTGAAACACTCAAACGTATCCTTGTTTCCATGGAAGAAGCAGCTCTGAAAGCAGGTGTGGCGATAGTAACCGGTGATACCAAGGTTGTGCAAAAAGGCAAAGGCGACCGTATCTATATAAACACAGCGGGCATAGGGGTGTTTACAAATCCACTCCAGCGAAGAGAGATAAAGCCCGGAGATACCATTATCATCAACGGCAGCATTGGCGATCATGGCACAACCATAATGGCACTGCGCAACAATCTCACATTCTCAAAAGGCCTTTCATCAGATTGTGCCGCACTCAATCATCTTATTGAAGATGTTATACGTCATTATCCTGAAGCTATCAAATTTATGCGCGATGCAACGCGAGGTGGTGTTGCTTCCGTACTCAATGAAATTACGAAAAACGCCCCTTTTGGTGCTAAACTGATTGAAGATAATCTTCCGGAAAAAGATGAAGTGCGAGGCGTTGCTGATATTTTAGGCATTGACCCCTTATACATTGCAAATGAAGGCAAGGTTGTAATTATTGCCGACAGAAGCCATGCTGAAGGTATTGTTGAAATTATGAAGAAACATCCTGAAGGCAAAGATGCATGCATCATTGGTCATATTACCGAAGAATTTTCCGGGAAAACATATATTCAAACTAAAATTGGTGGAAAAAGAATACTGCCTGTGTTAATTGAAGAACAATTGCCTCGAATATGTTGAAACTTGAGGAGGATACTATGTGTCTGGCAATACCAATGACAGTAAAAAAAATTGAAGGGACTAAAGCCATTGTTGCATCCATGGGAGTTGAGAAGGTTGTTGACATTGCTCTGACCCCTGACATTAAAATAAATGACAAGGTTATTGTCCATGCAGGCTTTATTATAGAGATACTTGACCTGGAAGCAGCACGTGAGATAGAAGCAACGTGGGATGAATATACAACATTGATGGAACAAGAGCTAAAGTAAATGCGCACCATTTCACAGAAAGAGCTTTATACTGCTGTTGCAAATCTTTTAGTCCAGGCTAATTTTAACCTACCCGACCATGTATATAAGGCTTTATCTATCATGTATAATACTGAACAAAAACCTTTATCAAAAGAAACCATGAACATACTGCTACAAAATGCCACCATTGCTTCAACCAGGCATATCCCTTTATGTCAGGACTGTGGTTCAGTTATAGTATTTTTACAGATAGGCACTGGAGTTACCATTGACGGCAACCTTGAAGAAATAATAAACAGGGCTGTTGCCGATACCTACAGAAATCATTACTTACGTCCATCCATAGTAAAAGATCCATTGTTTGACAGAACCAACACTGGAACTAATACACCGGCATTTATCCACACCGAATTTGTTGAAGGGGATTCTGTTGTCATTACAGTATACATAAAAGGTGGTGGATCAGAAAACATGTCCTCATTAAAAATGTTTACACCAACAGCAGATATTGAAGAAATTATCGATTATATCGTGGCAACTGTTAAGCAGGCTGGCCCCAATCCCTGCCCGCCACTTTTTTTAGGAATAGGAATTGGTGGAACTGCTGATGTTGCCATGCTTAATGCAAAAAAGGCTGTCTTACACAAAGAACCGCATCTAAAAGAAGAATATCGCAAGCTTGAAGAGATTATTTTGCAAAGGTGCAATAACACAGGTGTTGGGCCTTTAGGATTTGGTGGCAATAATACTGTTGCCATGGTCAGGATAAAAGAAGCTCCTACTCATATTGCAACACTACCCGTTGCACTTAACCTTAACTGCCATTCCTTACGGTACAGGTCCATTATACTATGAAAACTATCGATTTACATACGCCCCTCCGGGGATATGATTTGCAACAGTTGAAAGCGGGGGACTTTTTAACCATATCCGGCACTATCTATACTGCCCGTGACAAAGCTCATAAAAAGATTGCTGAACTAGTAGCACAGCAAAAACCTCTCCCCATAGATTTTACCAATGCAGTAATCTATTATGCAGGGCCAAGTCCTGCACCGCCAGGGATGCCTATAGGAGCTATCGGCCCCACAACATCATACCGTATGGATGTCTATACCAATGTCATGCTTTCTTTAGGAGTTCGGATGCTGATAGGTAAGGGTTCTCGCAACAGTGAAGTCAAAAAGCTCTTGGTTAATTATCAAGCGGTATATTGCTCAAGCTTTGGAGGTGCTGCTGCCTATCTCAGTCAATGTGTTGTGGATGCGCATATAATTGCGTTTGAAGAGTTTGGCCCTGAAGCCATGTATAAATTGACAGTAAAAAATTTTCCTGTTATCGTAATTAATGATATGTATGGCGGTGACCTGTATGCTAATGTTCAGTGATTATTACGAATTTATGACATTTTGTAACAGGATAAAGCAGGTATTGCACCAGCGCCCACCCCGAGCGATTGAACGTAAAAATTTGAAGGATGCGGCAGTGCTTATTCCTATTCTTTTCAAAGACAACCAGCCTCATGTCCTTATTACTAAACGCACAAATAATGTTAGCACTCATAAGGGTGAGGTTTCATTGCCCGGTGGAGGGATTGATGAAGATGATGCTAATCCTCTTGAGACTGCACTGCGAGAAACTTTTGAGGAAGTTGGTATTAAACCTGATGATGTGACTGTCTTAGGTGAATTTGACCATTTCATATCAATATATGGTTTTCATGTATATACGTTTGTTGGAATCATACCATATCCCTACCATCTTACCATTAACTACAATGAAATCGAATCATATACCGAGGTGCCCCTCTCTATGTTTGCGGAAGAAAAATTTGATGATGTTAAATATTATACCTATGAAGGTACACCTTATGCTATTTACTATTACCATTACAATGGTTATGTCATATGGGGTTTAACGGCTCGCATTCTTACTGATTTTGCACGGAAAGTAATTAAAAGTATTGTGCTTTGATTCTTGAATGCTCTGACCCCTTTTTTATTTTTTTACACCCACTCAAGTATTGCTGAATACTTCTTCCTGTAA
>DYLU01000066.1:0-11225 GCA_020721905.1 Leptospira biflexa
AAAACTTTAGTAATTACCCTTTCTCTTAGATATTCTCTTCAGCCGCGCCATGTTGTTCGGTACAAAAAAGAATATTCTGGTGAAAAAAAAACCTAATCCAACTTCATCAAGCAACAGCACATGGGGTTTTTAGAGGCCACTTCAATTTCCGCTCTCTTCTGCCTGCAGGTGCAAGGATTATAGCTTTTATATCCAGGGATCAATAGAAAGGCATACACATTCAATTTTTTAAGGATGACACATCATTACTATACAAAAAAAGCGGAAATTTTATTTTTGTGATTTCCGGCAATGTGGAATAGGTGGTGACAGACATGATACAACAAAAAGAAGGGGCTATAATTAATATATCGTCTGTATCAGCATTCCAGCCAACTTTGCACCGTGCTGTGTATGGAGCGGTTAAAGCGTTTGTGCAGATCTTTTATTCATTTGCCAGGCTTCTGCGGAAAATACTGATATACATGAGTACTTGATGTGTTATACTGTTAATGATGGTAAACAGTGATGTATACAAATATCCAACCTGAAACAGCATAATCAGCGGAATGGATATATACAGATGTTTTTCAAATGCAAAATACACAGCCAATGTCATGTAAACCCCCAACATAAACTCAATAATAGATACAATATTGATGCTGTGCAGGCTATATTTGTTCTTTAGTAACGTTTTCACATGATCTATTGCATTAATACGATTGAGTGCTACCACATTGTATTTTGGGGTCCTGTTAAAATCGCTTTTTTTATCAAGCAATGCTTCAATGACAGCTTTACTGTTGTTGATGGATAAACCAATACCCAGTGAAAGAACCATGGGCAGGTACAGCAGAGGTTTAATCTTTGAATCATAAAGGTTTTTGTTATGATAAAGAACAATAAGCTCTGTGAAATAGTAGAAGATCATAACTGAAAGCGTAGCAAGGAGAAATATTGGTATGTCAAGATAGGCAATTTTTTTAAACCCACCATAATAACGAACCCATAAGGCTACGGGCATAAGAAGAGTAAGAAAAACCATGAGAAGATATGCAAAGTTAGCTCCCAGGTGCATAAACGATTCAAGCTTAACTTTAAGGGGCAGTTGTGATTGGAAGATAGTTTTATATAATTTTTTAAATACCTGAATGGATCCCTTTGCCCATCTGAATTGCTGAGCCTTAAATGCTGCAATCTCAATGGGGAGTTCAGCAGGTACAGTAACATCAGGAAGATATAAAAACTTCCAGCCTTTCATCTGTGATCTGTAGCTTAAATCAAGATCTTCGGTTATGGTATCATGCTGCCAGCCACCACCATCAATAATTGCCTGCTTTCGCCAGATGCCGGCAGTACCGTTGAAATTAAAGAAGCGGCCTGATCGGTTGCGGGCGGTATGCTCTATCATGAAGTGGCCATCTAACAGGATGCTCTGACATTCAGTCAGCAAAGAATAATGACGATTAATATGATCCCAGCGTGTCTGCACCATCCCAATCTCAGGGTTGGTGAAATAATGGATGGTTTTTTGTAAAAAATCAGGATTGGGCAAAAAATCTGCATCAAAGACTGCTATGAATTCGCTATCGGTAAGTTTAAGCCCGTTTTCCAGTGCACCTGCCTTGAAACCGGTTCTGTCAGTTCGGTGAATATATTTGATGTTGTATCCTTCCTTGTGCTTGAGTTTGCATATTCGCTCGGCAATAATTGAGGTCTCGTCGGTGGAGTCGTCAAGTACCTGGATTTCCAGCTTCTTTTTTGGATAATTTAATTGCGTTATAGTATTGATGAGACGCTCAACAACATACTGCTCATTGAAAATAGGCAGTTGAACGGTTACTTTGGGCAGTGCTTTAAACATTGTTTCAGGATAAATTTTCTTTTTAGCGTATTTTAGAAAAAGATACAATGTATAGTATCTGTGTGCACCAAAAATTGATAGAAGTAAAAGTAATAATCCGTAAAAAATAAGAATAAACAGCTTCATAGGGTATATCTTCCTCTACTGTTAAAATATTATTTCACTATGGTATCATGTGGTGTGTGCATATTTACTATATTGATAGTGAACTATACCACATAAAAAAATATTTGCAAAAATTAATGAATGACATACTATAGCCTTTCATTTGTATGTCAATATTAATTACAGGGGGTTTGTATGACACAGGCAACTGTACAGGCGTTACAGGGTTTGCGTGATTTATCTATGGTTAAATGGTATATCATACCTTTACTGGCAATTATATTTTACATTTACACAAAGGAAATCAAGGAGGCACGTAAAACAGGCGACTGGAATGCAGTATTTGCAGGTGCTACTATATTTGGCGTGGATTTTTTTAATGAAACGTGGAACGGGTGGATAATGTATTTAACCCAGCGATCTGCAGTATGGACAACTCCGGGTGATACCGCATTGCGAACCATGGTTGGTTGGAATATTGAGATAATGTTTATGTTTACATTATTAGGGATTATCTTTTATCATACACTCAGCGGGAAAAATATTAAAATTCTTGGCATCCTTGAAAAATGGTTCTGGGCTGTAGTGTATGCAGCATTCTGCGTATTTGTTGAGTGCCTGCTTAATATTGGCGGCCATTTAGTGTGGGAATATGAATACTGGAACCTGTCTTTCAAGGGTGTTTGGCTTATCTTTTTGTTTGGGTATTTCCATTTCTTTTTCTTTGCTATTATTGTGATTGGACTTTCAACGATTAAGAAGAAGATTATTGCTGTATCATGCATCTATGCGGTACCTGTCATCATGAATATTGTAGCACTGGGAGCATTGGGCTGGAATTATTGAAACGAAGGTGGCAGGTCGCTTTGTTTATTGATGTTATAAAAAAGATCTGATGGGTCTTCGGCATAAAAGATGATTTCATCATCCATGATATAGCGCATCCTTATTTTTTCAAAAAGTGGGCTGATTTTATAATTTTTTGCCTCTATAAGTTTATCAATATGGGGTATGCATTGTTTTGAGTAAATTGCATGCAGTGGCTCAGTGTTACCTGACCAGCAGGGAATTATACAGTCATACATGTGAGGGATTTGAAGCATAAAAGCAATAAATTCCTGATTTATGAAAGGCATATCGGCAGCGCATATAAAAATATAATCCGTTGATGAACGCTGGAGTGCAGTATAGATGCCGCCAAGCGGGCCAAGTCCTGGAATTATATCAGGATATACGGGTATGTGGAGATAGTTATATTTATAAGTATCGTTGGCTATAATCGATATTACCGGGAACAGTGGCTGCAATGTAGAATACACGTGCTCAATTAATGGCTTACCGTTAACAATGTGCAATGTCTTGTCACTCCCAAAACGGCTGCTTTTGCCGCCTGCAAGAATAAATGCCTCTATGTTTTCTGAAGCGTTCATAACAATTACAAACGATTATATCCCATCTGTAATGCTGATGCGTCTAAAAAAGTGGTAATTATATTTTCCACAGTAAGGTCAAAGCGAGATTCATCGTATTGTTTTGGGATACGAAGTGTTTTAATATACACGTTACATGTGTCGCAATAATCAAAGCGGTATTTTTCATCAGGTTCATAACTGTAATATCCAAGTGTTGCGGAGTTTTCATTGCCACACGAAACACATTTTACTCGGTTGTATTCCCATTCGCATTCACAGAGTGCACAGTGAAGGATTCGCTTGCTGTTTTTACTCTCTACTATTTTTGCCATGTCAGGTAAAAATCCGCAAAACGGACACCATGCATCAGTATGATCGGCAAATGTAGGCTGGGTGATTGCAGTGGTGCGCAGTGCCACAAAAAGCGGTTTGTATACATTCATTGAAATAAAAACTAACTCCTCAGTGTCGATTGCATTACTATGAGCTATCGCTTGCAGCGTATCATCCTTTACCAGAAGTTTAGAAAGAATTTCCGTATAAAGATCAGGATCTTTTTCAAGGTTTTGAAGTAACGCAGCAAATGAATAGTTTTTGTGAAAACTGGTAATGCAGGTGGCTATTTCGTTGTAAAGACTTTGTATATAGCTTATGACAGCATCGGTAAAGGTGAAAGTTTGTGGTGATACCATTGGGTAGTGCGTGGTATCGACAACTATCGTAGAGTTATGTATCAGGGATGAAAAGTAATTGGTTGCCTGGTACTGAATTGTAAAAAGTGACGTATAAAATGTCAGTAAATCTTTGGGAATTTGCATATCAGATGTTTTGTCTTTATATTCCTTGAGATAATCGATGTGATTGAGTATTGTCATAGTTGCCAGCCTCTTGTGATTGTAGTGAAATCTATAGTGGAATTGGTCATTTTTTTGTCAATGATTTAGAGACAGTCATCATGCAATATTTTCTAATAATTAAAATGATAATTATTGACAAATATACACTATTTAATATAAAAGTACAGGTCTCTTCGAATTCTGCTTTCTAAGGCACTATAACGCTAAGAGTGCAGAATCGATAGGGTAAAAAGAGAAATCTTTTTGCCTCCCATGCTTGGAAAGAAGAGAATTATTCCTTTTTGAAAGTAAAAGGAATGTTTTCTATTTTTCGATTTACTGAAAATTTTATATGGGAGGCTTCTATCACGCCGATGTGTTCAAATCAATTGTATCATTTATATTTATTTTTTGTAATGAACCATGCTTGGTCCAGCAAGAATGTAAAATTAATGTGTTTATGTTTATTGTAAGGAGGTGCTCATGCCGGTTACCAGAAGAGATTTATTTAAGTTAACAGGAGTCACTGCAGCGGGTACATTTTTAGGTGGTGTAACCTTTTTAACGGGTTGTAAATCAACTGACAAGTTAAGGGGGGCAAAAGAAAGCACTACCATATGCCCGTACTGCGGTGTTGGGTGTGGTATCATCGTATCCACACGCGATGGTAAAGTGATTAATGTTGAAGGAGATCCTGATCATCCTATCAATGAAGGATCGCTTTGTTCAAAAGGCAATTCGTTATATCAGATAGCTGTAAATCCGCTAAAACGACGTCTTGACAGGATTTACTATCGAAAACCTTATAGTGAAGACTGGGAGACGTTAAGCTGGGATGATGCTATCAAAATGATAGCTCAGAGGGTAAAAGATACCCGTGATAAAACATTTGTAGATAAGGAAAATGGCATTACAGTAAACCGTTGTGATGGTTTGGCAGGATTTGGTGGTGCAGCGCTGGATAATGAGGAGTGTTATGCATGGTCAAAGTGTGCAAGGCTTTTGGGAATAACACGGTTAGAACATCAGGCACGACTTTGACACAGCTCAACTGTCGCCAGTTTGGCGGCTTCATTTGGTCGTGGTGCAATGACCAATCACTGGATTGATATTCAGCATGCGGATGTTATCATGATCATTGGAAGTAATGCTGCTGAAAACCATCCAATATCATTTAAATGGGTACAGCGGGCACGTGATAAAGGCGGCAAGCTTATCAATGTTGATCCACGTTTTACCCGTACATCGTCACTGGCTGACCTGTATGCCCAAATACGGCCAGGAACTGATATTGCGTTTATCAATGGTATCATCAACTACGCATTACAGAATGATCTTATTCAGAAAGAGTATGTGATTAGGTATACCAATGCAGCATATCTGATTGATCCAGGTTTTGGCTTCAATGATGGAATCTTTAGTGGATATAACGCATCTGAACGCAAATATGACAAAAAAACGTGGAAATATCAGCTTGATGCTGATGGCATACCCTTAAAGGATGAATCATTGCAGAATCCTCACTGTGTATATCAGCTTTTAAAGAAACACATGTCTCGCTATACGCCTGAAAAGGTTTCTGCGGTTACAGGCTGCCCTGTTGAAACATTCCTGAAAGTTGCTGAACTGTACACAAGTACTCATAAACCTGATCGGGTTGCAACGATACTGTATGCAATGGGTGCTACACAGCATACTATAGGAGTACAGAATATTCGTTCATTTGGGATATTGCAGCTGCTTATGGGTAACATGGGTATGGCAGGTGGAGGTATTAATGCACTGCGTGGCGAATCAAATGTTCAGGGTTCCACTGACCATGCACTGCTGTGGCACATATTACCGGGATATCTGGATGCTCCCAAGGTATTTGGCCCCCAAAAGGATACTGACCTTAAGACATGGATTGCTAATAACACTCCTACAACCAAGGATCCGTTGAGTGTTAACTGGTGGCAGAATAAACCAAAATATATGATTAACTTACTGAAAGCATGGTTTGGCGATAATGCTACTAAAGAAAATGATTATGGGTTTGACTGGCTGCCAAAAGCATCAAAGCCACACTCACACGTTCACATTTATGAAGAACTTTATGCCGGTAGTAAAATAGAAGGTATGATACTCATGGGTACCAATCCAGCTGTTGGCGGACCAAATGCAATGAAAGAAGCGAAGTCGCTTGAGAAGCTTAACTGGCTTGTATGTGCTGACCTGTGGGAAACTGAAACATCTATTTTCTGGAAGCGCCCGGGTGTAAATCCTAAAGCCATTAAAACTGAAGTATTTTTACTTCCAATGGCATCTTCAGTTGAGAAAGAGGGGAGTATAAGTAATTCAGGACGTTGGGCTCAATGGCGTTACAAAGCACAAAATCCTCCAGGAGATGCAATCACAGACCTGGATTTTGTTGACAGGCTTTTCAAAACCATACGAAAAATGTATGAAGACGATGTTAAGGCCGGCAAAAAAGTTGCAAATCCTGATCCAATCCTTAAAGCATACTGGAACTTTACACCTGAAGATCATCATGAACCTGATCCTCACATGGTTGCAAAAGAGATCAATGGTTTTGAATGGGTAAAGAATGGAGAACATGGTGATCAGATAGAAAACTTTACCAAGCTTACCGATGATGGTAAAACTGCATGTGGTTGCTGGATTTATAGCGGCAGCTATAATGAAGACGGCAACAATATGGCCCGGCGAAGCAGAAAAGACAAAACTAAAATGGGTATGTACCATCAGTGGGCATGGGCATGGCCGGTAAACAGAAGGATCATCTATAATCGTGCCAGCGTCAATATGAAAGGAGAGCCATGGAATCCTAAGAAACCTGTTATCTGGTGGGATGGTGATGAATGGAAAGGCGATGTGCCGGATGGCCCAGCACCGGCAGGTAAAAAATTGCCATTCATTATGCTACCGGAAGGTGTAGGGCGGCTCTTTGCCCCAACCCTCAATGACGGGCCATTCCCTGAACATTATGAAGCTGTAGAGGTGGTAACACGGAATATATTCAATTCACAGCAGTATAACCCGGCTCTACCACTATGTCCTGGCACTCAGGATGAGTTTGGCAAAACTGCACGATTCCCATATATAGGCACTTCATATCGTGTGACTGAACACTGGCAGGCTGGCGCTATGACACGTAATCTGCCATGGCTTGATGAACTTGTGCCGGATATGTTCTGTGAAATAAGCCCAAGTCTTGCTGCAAAGAAGGGAATCAAGAATGGTGATAAGGTTATTGTATCGTCACAGCGAGGTTCAATTGAAACGTATGCGCTGGTTACTGAAAGGGTACAGCCATTGAAGGTAAACGGGCAGATGATAGAGATGGTTGGTATGGTATGGCATTTTGGTTGTTGCGGGCATGCTTCAGGTTCAAGCTGTAACTTCCTGACACCACAGTGCGGAGATCCTAATACATTCATACCAGAATTCAAAGTATTTCTGGTTGATATACGAAAGGCTTAAGTGAGGAGGTGGAACTATGTCAGAGAAAGCGTTTTTAGTTGATATATCAAAATGTCAGGGTTGCAGAGGCTGTCAGGTGGCCTGTAAGCAGTGGAATGGATTGCCCGGTGAAAAAACTACCTTCTTTGGGGGACCGGAGTATACCAATCCTGCCAATCTGTCGGCATTAACCTGGAACCATGTGGTGTTTTATCCCTTGGATAAAAGTAACCCAGATAGGCCAGTATGGAATATCAAGCATACAAAATGCTATCACTGTGCAGAAGCTAACTGTATAGCAGTATGCCCTCAGATGGCTATATCCAAGGTGGATGGGTGGACAGTTATTGATCAGGAAAAATGTATTGGATGCGGTGCCTGTGTGAGTGCATGTGTTTATAACGTACCGGGTTTAAGTGAGATAGATCATAAAAATGATGTAGGGCAGCACATCATCCATAGAGGAAAATCGCATAAATGTAATGCATGTACACTGAATAAGCGTGATATTCCTGCATGTGTTGCAACCTGTCCGTCTGGTGCACTTGAGTTTGGACATCGTCAGGCTATAATTAAAAAAGCCCTCAAACGGGCAAAAGAACTTAAGAAAGATTTTCCCAACGCTTGTGTGTACGGGCTTGAAGAATTCGGTGGTCTTGGCGTGATAACTGTCCTCAGGGATAAGCCCGAAAAGTATGGATTGCCTGTTGGTAAAGATGCGCAGAAGATTGACCTTTCACACTATGAATCAATCAACAGCATCTATCACACATTGTCTGTATTTACCATGGGCATTCCGTATCTGCAAAAGAAAGCATACTCTCTTGCAAAGGCGTTAGCTGGTGCTGAGAAGAAAGCATAAGCAAACATTGCCTTGTGTTACAGCAATAGAAAGGGCAGGTGTTAACACCTGCCCTTTTTTACGGTAACTATCGCATATATTAAAATTTAGGCCTGTAAATGTCTTCAGGAAATTTATTGAGTATTGAAGATGGTATGGCATTTGCTTTTGCTATCTGGGCGTACAGTTTACCACTTGGTTTTATAGTACGTTTTTGTGTTTTAAAATCAACAGCTACAAGACCAAAGCGTGACGCATACCCTTGGGCCCACTCAAAGTTGTCAATCAGTGACCAATGAAAATAGCCTTTTATATCAACGCCATCACTCATTGCTTTATGCATCATTTTCAGGTGATCAATCAACACATTCTGTCGCCAGGCATCATTATCAGTGCCAATGCCGTTTTCGGTAATGTACATGGGAAGGTTGGGGAAGGCATTATGCATTCTTTTAATTGCAAGGTAAAAACCTTCAGGATAGGGTTCCCATCCCAGTCCTGCACAGAGCTTATCCTTGCCGCACAGAGGGCTGTCCGTTGCTGATGTTGCAAGGTCTTTAAGTTTGAGTGATACTCTGATAAAATTATAGAAATTCAGCCCAATAAAATCATTGGTATTAATAAGCTCCTTATGATGTGAAATAACCTGTAAAGGAAGTTTCCCCTTTGTGAGTGCGCGTATCACAGCTCCATTAAACAGGTAATCAGCTACTTTTGCAAGGATGGTGTCCATGGGACATTGTGGATTATATGGCATTGGTATCTGGACATTGTGAACAATACCCACTCTGGCATCGGGGTCAACGGATTTTATTGTATGGTAGGCAATAGCATGCATGAGCATAACTGTGCCCAGTGCCTTAATTGCTTTGATAATATTTTTTTCACCCGGTGCAAACATATCGGTTATATAGCCAAGCATTACAATACTTGGCTCGTTAATGGTATTCCAGTATTTGACCTTGCCTTTAAACGTTGTTGCCAGAACGTGGCAGAATTGTGCAAAATGTTCTAAATGTTCCCTGTCACGGTTCAGGAGCCCACCCTCATTACACCACCATATGGGCAATGTAAAATGAAAAAGCGTAACAAATGGAGTAACTTTTCGTTTGATGAGCTCATCAATCATTGTTACATAGCGGTCAAGTGCCTTTTTATCTAAGGTGCCTGGTTGTGGGAAAATCCGTGACCATTCAATTGACATTCGATAGGCATTGCAGTTTAATTTTTTCAAAAGGTCAAAGTCCTGTTTATAACGGTTCCAGTGATCGCATGCAATCAGAGCGCTGTCATTATTTTTTATTTTTCCGCTTTTTTCAAAAAGCCACCAGTTATTATTGGTGTTGCCGCCTTCTATCTGATGTGCAGCAGTTGCTGTTCCCCATAAAAATCCTTTTGGAAAACGTATGTCATTTGATTTTGCTTTCATATGCAGTCTCCTTTTACTTATACTATGGAATTATAAGGATACAATCTTATCTGAGCTTTTAGTAAAGATGTACCGGTATGAAAAATCAATAAAAAAATGAGTATGGGCGATAGTTACTGTAACAATATTCTTATGATTGAATCATAGAGTAAAAAAAGTAATTGCATAAAATTATATTTGCATACAAAACATTCTATAGCAAGAAAGAAAACCATCATGACAATTCAGACACTGATAACATTATTTGACTGGCGCAGTTTAATTGATATCCCCATTCTGTCATTTATCGTCTTTTTGTTTTATACAACCCTGCGTTCTTCCGGGTCATGGCGTATTGGATTGGGCATAGTTGTTGCATTAGTATTTTATCTCGTTGCCCGTTTTATAAGATTACCCGGGGTTGAATGGGTATTCAATAATGTAAGTAATATTGCGTTAATTGCATTAATCGTAATTTTTCAACCTGAAATTCGAAAGATATTTGAAAGAGCAGCATCAGCGTTTAAGGTAAAAAAACTTTTAAAAGAATCATCTGGATTTATTAGTGAGATAGCAAAAGCTGCTTTTATACTGGCTGAACGTCGCTGGGGTGCAATCATTGTTATACCGGGAAAAGATGAGGTTTGGAACAAAATTAATGGCGGCTTTATCATTAATGCCGAGATAAGCATGCCGCTTATCGTAAGCATATTTGATCCTCACTCGCCAGGCCATGATGGTGCCATGTTATTAGAAAACGGTAAAATTGTGGGTTTTGGATACAGACTGCCTCTATCATCATCTGAAAAGCTTGATTACCGGTTTGGTACACGGCACCATGCATCATTAGGGTTATCTGAAGTTTGTGATGCACTGATTATTACTGTATCAGAAGAACGTGGAGCAGTATCTATATTCCATTCGGGTTCATACATACAGATTGACAATGAGGAAAAACTGGGAAGCGAGTTAAAAAGTTATCTACAGAATGTAAGCATGCTTTTCCCTGTTTCGTCAAAACGAAGGGCAAGAAGCATTCGTCTTGCAGAGGTTTTTTTAAGCCTGATTGTTGGTTGTTGTATCTGGCTTGCTATTGCAATTAATGCAAGCCAGGTAGTACAGCGTACGTATACCATACCTATACAATATAATCTTTCACACAACATGGTGATCATTGGTGAAAAGCCACAAACGGTGCGTATATCAGTATCAGGCTCGGCCAGCGAAATAGAAAGTATTAAGGCTTATGAGCTGAAAGCTTTTATTGACCTGACCAATGTATCACCTGGTGAGCATCTGGTGAATTTGCAGCGGAAAA
>DYLU01000066.1:11325-15182 GCA_020721905.1 Leptospira biflexa
ATTGACCTGACCAATGTATCACCTGGTGAGCATCTGGTGAATTTGCAGCGGAAAAATTTTAATGTCAGTAATGATATCCGTATTATTGATATAGAACCGCCTCAGGTAAAACTTGTACTGCATACAATGGAACAGCGTGATGTTGAAATAAAGCCTCAGCTGGTTGGTTCATTGCCACCGGATTATGAAATTACCTCTATAGACGTAAGCCCTTCAAAAATACCAATATTGTACACAACAGATCTTGAAAATCCTAATGATATTTATTTGACTACAACGCCAATATATATTAATGGTATTCAGCAAAGCGTTAAGCTTACAACAAAGATAGTGGCACCAAAGGGTGTGTATCCTTTAGATGCAAGCAATTGGCCTGATGTTACAGTTGTGATATATATTCATAAAAAGTAGCTTTTTTAGTTGCTATCGCATGCATTGTATATTTGTGTCATACAATAACTATGGAGACTGCCAATGCCAACGCAGATTAAAAATTTAGGTCATTGCACTATTGACTCACCATTGTTAAAAAAGTACAGCCAGCGTGATGCAGCATTTGTAGATGATAATATAAGAGTCCGTCTTAATGCATTTATTGGCAAAAACCCACCTAAAGGCGGAGAATATATAGATAATTTTGAGGCAGCTGGCCCACGTGAAAAAATTTTTTTTCAGCCCGAAAAAACAAAAGTTGCTATTACCAGTTGCGGGGGATTGTGCCCTGGCATAAATGATGTGATACGTTCCCTGGTTATGGAGTCATATTATGGATATGGTGTACAAAATATTATTGGGATTCCCTATGGCTATAATGGGCTGAATCCTGATTATAATTATAAACCAGTTTCCCTGTCGCCTGATTTTGTCAAATCAATACACATGCAGGGTGGAAGTATATTGGGTTCTTCCCGTGGTGGAACAAAGGATATGGACGGGCTGGTTGACACCCTTGAAAAACTCAACGTCAATATATTATATACAATAGGTGGTGACGGGACATTGCGTGGTGCTCACGAAATTGCAATGATTGCCACAAAAAGAGGATTGAGGCTGGCAGTTGTTGGTATACCCAAAACCATTGATAATGATATAAGCTTTATCCAGCGTTCATTTGGCTTTGAAACAGCATTTTCCATTGCAGTGGAAGCAATATATGCGGCCCATACCGAAGCAGAAGGTGCACCAAATGGCATTGGCCTGGTAAAGCTTATGGGGCGCCATTCAGGATTTATTGCAGCAAATGCAGCAATTGCAAGCAGTGATGTTAACTTTGTTTTACTACCCGAAGTGCCATTTGAGCTTGAAGGACCCAATGGATTATACGCTCATCTTGAAGAACGATTAAAACGTCGCGGGCATGCTGTCATATGTGTTGCAGAAGGAGCTGGTCAGGAAATTTTGCAGAAGGATTCTGAAAAAAAATATGATGCATCAGGAAATCTTAAACTGGCAGATATTGGCATATATTTGAAGGAAAAAATACAGGAATATTTTAATAAAAAAGGCATAGAGATTAATTTAAAATATATTGATCCAAGCTATATGATACGAAGTGCACCTGCTGTTCCCAATGATTCAATCTACTGCACATTGCTGGGTCAGAATGCAGTACATGCTGGCATGGCAGGGAAAACTGATTTAGTTATTGGACAGTGGAGCAATATCTATACCCATGTTCCCATTGAGGTAGCAATATCACAGCGTAAGCGTATTGATCCTCATTCACGGTTTTACAGCAGTGTACTTGATGCAACAGGCCAACCTTCTTCGATGATTAATGAATGAGGGGATATATAAAATTTTGCAATTATTTAATATTTTGATTGCTAACAATAGTCAAATTATACAAATATTTAAAAAAAGATTTTAAAAATTTAACTTTTTCATAAGGAGGTTTCCCATGGCTGAAGAATATCATCATGCACCAGTGATTTGCGGAATTATAACATTGGTTGCTGTTTTAGGTATTATCGCTGGTATCTGGAAAACAATGCCAATAATTGTAGCGTTTAGTATTATTCCTGCTATTATCTATGAAATTTACAGGACAGAAGGAGTTTTTACAAAAATAGCATCATGGTTAGCGCTCATTGTTACAATTATTGCATTGTATGTTATTCATAAAAATGTGATGATTGATATTATTCCCTTTATTACAAAATTTATCAGTGTGCCTGTGACAGTTAAACTTGTGCCAGCAGGATTAATTGCGCCAGTGGTGCTGGTAATCATTGCAGTATTTCTTTTCAGGCGTACGGCTGGCATATACACCCGATGGTTAGCAGCTGTTATTTTAATAACATCTGTTGCATTATTTTATAGTCTTGATCCAGAATTGGTAAAAAATCTATTGTCCACACCACAGGTGCAGCAAAATATCAAAGAAGGGGTTAAACGGGGAATTAAAAATATTCATTAACATAACTATCTGGTATGAGCGGAAACGGTTGAATAGCAGGTGTTGTGCTTATCATACACCGCAGTAATAGTTGCATAATTAAGTGATAATAATTCATTTGCCGAAAAACCAAGGGGATTTTCCTTGCGGTATGATTTAATGGGGAATGATGCCAGCACTTTTTTAGAATTGATTATATACGTTCCGCTACTTTTGATAATGTATCCTTTTTTAATGCAAAATTTTAAAAAATGTTTTAATTTTTTATGGCGATAGTTCCTGTCATTGAGATATTCATCAATATCAGGAAGCTTGCCTTCTTTCACCAGAGCCATAATATCTGCAACAATAGAATCAAGATGTGAAACAATTTCTTCTTTTTTAAGAACAATTGCCCTGTCAATTTCCTCAACAGCCATAGACAAACGCTGTATGTATACTGATGCAATCTGGCTGAAGGTAATGGTATGCAGGTCCTTTAATATCTCGGAAACCTTAGCTAAAAAATTTTCCTTTACATCAAGAATGAAAACTGGTTTGCCAACATTAATAAAAATATCTTTTTTCCCTGCCATACACCTGTCAACTTTGACGTTTATAGGAAGAATATAGAGTTTCTTTTGAAAATGCCTGTAGGTGCTGTCAACAAGCTGAAAAATGCCGCTTCTAAGATTCTTTAAACCGCCAAAACCCCACGTGGTTCCTTCAGGAAAAATGAGTGTGGAAAACCCATTGTGAATAGAACTTTTGAGTTTTTCCATCTGAGCATATATTTCAGACTTCATTGCTTCTTTATTTTTGAAATCTTCTATAAACGGGCGCGGGATATCAATAAGTTTCATTTTTTTAAAAAAAGCTTTGGGCAGTCCTGTCCTGTCCAGAAAATAAAATAGATAATAGGCTAGTTTGTTTTTTTTGCCAAAATTTGATGACAGATAGTTACCGCTTAAAAAATCTTTTTTAGCCATAATAACAAAATGTGGACGTGGTTTTAATGCATAATATACTTTTGAAAGAGACGGAACTTCAAAATAGCTGTCATGTGTTGGTGTGAATATTAATAAATCAGGTATATGTTTTAAATATTCCTTGCCTTTAAGATGAGGCCTATGGCGCATAATAATAGAGGCTACTTTAAAACAAAACAAAAAAAATTCATACATAATGCCATTAGAGTGATGCATATGGTTATCCTATTATTAAGTATTATACATGAAAAATAATACATAAACAGAATTATGTCAACAGAAATAAATAGTGATTATTTTTCATTTGAGAAGGTGTAAATCTGAAGGAAGTAATATATTAAAAATGAGTTCTGCCGAACTATAAATACATATATTTAATATGGTATTGATGAACAAAATGTACTTGCAAATGTGAAAGTTTTTTGCTTAAGTTTATAAAACATCTTTGGGAGGATAAACATGAATATTGAAACCACCACCTGCATTTCACA
>DYLU01000012.1 GCA_020721905.1 Leptospira biflexa
CAATATCTTTATAGGCAGCGCCTGCTTCTTCAGCTAAACCACTGAAAGACCGTGTTCTCACTGCAATTCCGTCTCTTTCCATCTGGTTAGCTAAATCTCTGCCTTTGAAACGCTTTTTTGCTTGCTGTCGTGACATTACCCTACCACTTCCATGTACCGTACTATAGAAAGATTCTTTTGCCATGGGCCCACCAACCAGAATATATGAAGCAGATTGCATGCTGCCGCCAATCAGTACGGGCTGCCCTGTCTCCCTGTACAATTCAGGTATACCATTCATGCCTTTTATGAATGCCCGTGTTGCACCTTTACGGTGTACAAGTAATTGTTTATTCTTGCCATTAATATCATACTGTTCAATTTTTGCCGTATTATGGCATACGTCATATATTAACTTTATTCCCAATTCTTCAGGAGATTTTTTAAAAACCTGGCACAGTACATCACGAACAATGTGAAATATTAATTGCCTGTTAAGAAATGCAATATTTATGGCACAATTCATTGCATGAAAGTACGCCTGCCCTTCCTTAGAATGGAATGGTGCACATGCCAGCTCACGATCAGGTATGTCAATATGATATTTTTGTTTCATGACTGATATAAACTGATCCAGATAATCAGTTGCTATCTGATGACCAAAACCGCGACTGCCGCAATGTATCATGCATGCAATTTGATTATTGCCTGTAATACCAAATTTGTTTGCAATATCCCTGTTAAGAATATCATCTTCACGTATAATTTGAAACTCTAAATAATGATTACCTGACCCCAATGAACCAATCTGTTCTTTGCCACGTTCCCGTGCTTTTCCTGAAACAGCTTCAGGTTTTGCGTTTGCAATACACCCATTTTCCTCACAAAAAGTTAAATCCTCATGTATCCCGTACCCGTGTTCAATAGCCCACTGGCAACCCTTAACCATTGCTTCATCAAATTGTTTGTCATTTAATGACACTATGCCTTTCCCACCAACTCCACTTGGTATTTGTGAAAAAAGCATATCCATTATTTGGTTAAGTTTTGGAGATAGTTCCTGAAAGGTTAAACTGGTAATAAAAAACCGTACACCGCAATTAATATCAAACCCTATTCCCCCCGGAGAGATAACACCATCTTCAATATCTATTGCTGCAACACCTCCTATTGGAAACCCATAACCTGAATGCCCATCAGGCATACACAATGCATAACTCTGGATGCCGGGAAGCATAGCAACATTTGTAAGCTGCTCACATACAGCATTGTCCATGCTATGAAACAATTCTTCGGAAGCATAGATACGCGCAGGTACACGCATCCCCTTTTTATAATCTCTGGGTATTTCATATAGGCAATTTCCAATTTTTTTTGCTATGCCATTTACCATAGTTCCTGTTTTTAATGTAATAATATTACTCTTTAGCTACTGGTTCTTTCTGATTTTGTTTTTGCTTTTGTACAGGTATTGGGCTTTTAATCATTTCACATTTGCCTTCAAATACCACACCATCAGCTATTATAAGCTTTGATGTTTGTATATTCCCAAATAGCTTTCCATCGCTTTGTATTTCAATTCTGTCCTTAGCCTGGATGTTTCCATATACTGTTCCTTTTATAATAACTGTATTAGCTTTTATATTTGCTTTAACAGTAGCTTTCTCACCAATAACCAAAAAATCGCCTGAAGCAATTTCACCTTCAAAGTATCCATTAATTTGCAATGATTTCTCAAATGTTAGATCACCGTAAAATTCTGTATCTTTTCCAAATACAGTTGCTATCATTCCAATTTCATATACCGGATTTTTATTAACCTGAATAACTTTTTTAGCCATTGTACATACCTTCTTCTGTTAAAATACATATGTATATTGAAAAATTCAAATTATTGCAAAAGCAAGTTTGATTTTTTACATTTAATTATACAAGCTAAATTTATTAAATATATTTTATTTTGTTGTCATTGTGAATACACCATCCCAATCATCCGGGGGTGGTGTTACTTTATACTGCCTGGTACGTTCTAAATATACCTTTGAAGGGCCATCATTGGGATCAATTTTCAAAGCTTTTTCAAAAGAATCTATTGCCTGGTCCCATTGTCGCTTTTTATATGCCTCTAATCCCGCATTGTAGTATTGTAGAACTTCTTCCTTTTCTTTGGTTATCATATAAAGCCTCTTAATGTATTTTAATATTATGTACTATCGCTTTAACAGCCATAAATATGCAAATTACTTCTGTTTCTTATTCATGGAACAATAATCGGATAAATAAGACTTATAAAAACAATAACTATGTATAAATAAGTTAATATCTTCTGTCAACAAAGAATAATGCCAGTTCAGTCATAACATTCTTAAATTGGGTATCTGGAAATACTGATAGAAGTTTTACTGCTTTTTGTACATATTCAGCTGCAATATTTATACAATATTCAACTACATTATATTCTGTGGCTTTTTCAAGGACATAATTCCAGTTTTCATTATCTGGACGTTTTGCATAATTGATTAATAATTCTTTTTCTTTATTCCCCACTATCTGCAACAAGCGTAACAATGGCAAAGTAATCTTGCCATTAATAAAGTCATTGCCTGCATCCTTACCAGTAATCTCCGCATTATTCAAATAATCCATTGCGTCATCAGTAATCTGAAATGCATATCCCAGTTGTAAACCACAATTATACAATACATCAGCCTGCTCATTATTCATTTTTGCAACACATGCACCAAGTTTTGCACAGGCAGCCATAAAACGGGCTGTCTTCATTTCAATAATGCGGTAATAATGATCCTCAGTTATTTTATCAATACTGGAATATTGTATTTGATACAGTTCACCTTTCACCATTTCAATGGTTGCATCCACCATAATAGGAAAAAGGTCAGTACGGTTATTCCATACTGCAATTTCCAGAGCTTTAGTATACATATAATCACCAGCCAGTACAGCAACTTTTGGCCCATATAGCCTGGCAACTGTAGGCAAACCACGCCGCAAATCAGCATTATCAATAATGTCATCATGTACTAAAGAAGCAGCATGAATTATTTCAGCTGCGCAAGCAATATCAATAATGTCATCCGGGATAGAATTATTCAATCCACTTGATAAAATAATCATAGAGGCACGTATTTTTTTCCCGCTCTTTTTAAACGTATGCATACTGCTGTCGTCTAAAAGATTAATGCCTGTGTGCAAGTTACTTTTTATAGCCTCATCAACAGCTATAAGGTATTGTTCTATAGGCCTAAGAATTGACTGCAAATCTTCTTTAGGGGTCATTTTTCTGTATTCCTTAATCAATCAAATGCGCTAAGACATTCACGTTGTGATTCAAAAATTTCAAATACCTTATCAAGCATAGTAGTCTGGAAAAGCTTAAGCAGGTTTTCATTTGTTATGACTAACTTTATATCACCTTCGTTTTTTATCTTTCTTTTGAAAGCTACAATTACGCCAAGTGCAGAACTACATATATGCTTAACATCGGTCATATCCATACAGATATTGTTATAACCTTCATCAATCAATTTTTGTAATGTATTTTCTAAATCTTCCGACATTTCCTGATCTATTCTTCCATCTAAGGTAATGATAGCTAAATTCTCATCTTTTTTAATTTTCATATTCCACCTCTTTATATCCAGATATAACTTTGGTATTATACATAATTATAATTCATATTGCATATATTTACAATAATTATTTTTAATGGCATATAGTATACAATCAAATCTTTTAAAGCTAACAGCAGGAAACCATTAAAATGTGCTTACTATTTATATACACCAAAAAAAGTCTATAAAATCATTTCTTTCAACATTGCATAAGCAACGATACTAGCATATACATGTTGTACTCCGTTTTTCTTTAGCAGGCGCGCACATTCATTAATAGTTGCCCCTGTGGTATAAACATCGTCAACAATAAGAACTGATTTATCAATTATATCACCACTATTCTGAATAGTTTCATATTTCTGGTATGTATTAATAAACCTTTCATTGCCACTTAACTTTTTCTGAGCAGCTTTCTCATTTTTTATATACAATAAATTCAACACATCTTTATTGTACATTTTACCTATATGGCGTGCCATAACTTCCGACTGATTAAACCCTCTTTTCAATAAACGGTCTTTAGTTACAGGTATGTATGTTATATAATCAAAATGCCATTCCATTTTATTAATTGCATCAATACAATACTGTGCAAATAACATGGCAATAGATTTGTTATGTTTAAATTTCATAGCATAAATCAGTTTTGTGACAGGCCTCTCATATTTAAACAACCATACACCATCATCTAAAAACCATTTCCTTTTGCCATGGATTTTTTCTTCTACTTTAAAAATATAATCACAGGTATAGTTTTTTACATCCATATATATCATTCTTTTGCATTGACTACAGACTCCAAAATCATTGTTTGATATTATCTTTCCACAAATGCTACAAAATGAAGGAAAGAGTATATCAGTCATCAGGTAATGAATTGTTTTTTTTATTGTATCTATGGTCATACTATCGTTGTAAAGCTGGATCTATTAACCCAGCTTCTTCAAATCCTTTCTTGCGTATTTTACAGCTATCACACAACCCACAAGGCTTACCACCAGGAAAAGGATTGTAACAACTTGATGTCAACGAATAATCAACTCCAAGGGATGTACCTAATTGTATTATCTGACCTTTCGTGAGAAGTATCAGGGGTGTCTCTATAACTATTGGCTTCCCTTCTACACCTGTTTTTGTACCTGTTGCAATCACTCTCTGAAATGATTCTATAAACTCAGGTCTGCAGTCAGGATACCCACTGTAATCAACTGCATTAACTCCTATAAAAATATGGGTAGCACCAATTGTTTCTGCATATGCCAGTGCCATAGAAAGAAAAACAATATTGCGTGCTGGCACATATGTTGTCGGAATACTATCAGCATAATTATTAAGTATCTCTTTCCCTGAATTTCGTATTAATGATGAAGACTTAAATAAGCTATCCGGTAAATTTATAACTTGATGTGAAGCAACGTGAAGAAAGTTTGCTATTTTCCTGGCAAACTCAACTTCAATATCATGACGTTGGCCATACACAAACGTAAGTGCAAAAATGGAAAAATCCCTGCTTTTTGCAACTGCAGCAGCAGTGGCGGAATCTAACCCGCCACTAAGTAAAACTACACATCTGTCCATACCCTTATATTTTCTATGATTTATTGTATCTATTTAATCTCTTTTACTTCTTTTTTCCCTAACCTTAATGGGAAATATTCATATGGTTTAACACCATATACCTTAATAAAATCCTTTTCATATGGACAAACCGAACAACTCGCTCTGGTGAGACCCTCAATGGCTATTTCAAGAGAGGTCATAGCCTCAGTATATAATACACTTGTTTTATCTAAACCAATATCTGCACTCCTTATTTTCTGGAATGCGCATTGTTTGCACTTTTCAGCATTTTCTTTTACATGATCAGTAATTAGAGCCATATTACACCCCCGGGTTTATATTAAAACTTACTTATACAAATGTACAATACTATCAATAAAAAATCCAGCATATTTTTTACATCATTGAAATAATTCCATACTAACTATCGCACACAATTATAGCAAAACCTAAAGCTCAAATCCTTGCTACCAATTATAAAAAAATAACCCTGTATTAAGAATATTATAAATGTTTATATAGCAATAAATTAATTAATCGTGCTATAAAGTAAGCTCCGCAAAATAAGAAAAACGGCATCGTAAAAAAGAATATTAAGATTTCTTCAAATTTAACTACCGTTCCATGTAACACTTTTTTACCAAAGAAATTATAATGAAAATGTTGCGGATCTTTGCTGCGTTTATAGATTGCAGTTGCAATGCTTATTTTAATAAATAGCATTATAAACATTATTAATCCGGTCATAATCCATATTAAAAATGTAAAATTAATCTTTGTCACAATTTCCGGATTAACAATAGCTAATACCGTAATGCTTCCAGCTAATAAAATATTTGTTATTGTTGTATTGATGAAACCCTTGAGATATTTATTTTCTCTTCGTAATACATAAAGAACAAGTGAATAAATGTGTATTGAAAAGGAAATTTGTAGCAGTATGAAAAGGGCAACTAACATCAGTATTCCTGTATACTATTATTTAAATAGCAAAAGTCTTTTTATGATACAGTACAATACTTTAATTTGCAAGCATTCTTTTTTATTTAATTTATTATTTTATTTTTTATAATAGGGAAGAGCTATCGTGTACGCGAGTTTATGTTGATAAGGATTCCAGCGCTTATAAGTGACATTATTAAATTTGAACCACCATATGATAAAAGACTAAGAGGAAGACCGGTAACCGGCATTATACCCAATGCCATGCCAATATTGATAATAACATGGAAGAATATCATACATGTTATTCCGCCTGCAACAAGCATGCCAAATTTATCTGAAGCTTTTAATGCAATAGTGAATCCCTTATAGATGATATACGCATATAACAGAATTACTATAGTTGCACCAATAAAACCCCACTCTTCGGCAATGACAGAAAAAATGAAATCAGTGGATTTTTCGGGTAAAAATCCCAGTTGTGATTGTGATCCTTTTAAAAATCCCTTGCCTATGATTCCACCTGAACCAATAGCTATCTTTGATTGTATCACATTATATCCTGAACCATAAGGATCTAAATCAGGATTTAAGAAAACTAAAATTCTTCGCTTTTGATATTCTTTTAAAAATCGCTGTATAATTACTGATAAGAATAAACCTGATGAAAATATAAATGAAGGAATATAGATGGCCCTGTATATTTTAGAATTAAAAAAGAAATAAAGAATAAATGTAATAATAGCCACAATTAATAACGATCCGGAAATTATATATAAAAGATCATTGCCCTTTAAAAATGAGAAAATACCACCCGATATACTTACACCACTCCATTCCAGATATGTCAGCATCATGGGCACAAACAGGGCTATAGTGGCTATCCCCACAATGGATATCAGTTGCGGAATGTCGGCACCACCTAAAAACAATAATGTTAAAAAGATTGGCACATAAATCATTGCTGTGCCAAAATCAGGTTGCAGGTAAATGAGCAAAACAGGAACGCCAATAATAACAAACGGGATAAATAATTCACGCAATCTTTTGATATCAAATTGCCGTAATTCTAGATATTTTGATAGGATCAAAATGCTTGCCAATTTCACAAACTCAGACGGCTGTATGGCAAAAAAACCAAAACTTAGCCAAGCACGGGTATTACGTATTTTTGCTCCAAATATAGTTGTAATTAAAAGTAAAAATAACAATATTAGATATATATATAGCGAATAGTCACCCAGTAACCTGTAATGTATTCGGGAAACCGCAAACATACATCCTGCACCAATGATAAACCATAACAACTGCTTTTTGTACAGCCCGCTGTTGACCTTTTCAATTGGGTCAAAGCCTGTTGCATAAATCGTAATAATACCAATTAATACAAGAGCAATAATGGCAAAAAGGAAATTAATATCATATTCCTGAAAGGCTGATTTTATGGTTTTGAACATATTAAAAATATCCTTTTTTTATTAGCGTACTGAAAACCTGTTCAGCAACCGGCACGGCAGTAGCTGCTCCTGCAACACCATATTCAACCATAACAACTATAGCTACAACCTTTTCTGGCTCTGCATCATACGGACCAAAACCAACAAACCAGGCATGCTGACTTGCATCTTCCTGCCTTTTGGAACGTGTTTGTGCGGTGCCTGTTTTGCCACACATTTGCACTTTAAGATACCCCAACCGTGCTGCAGTACCATTGATTACAGCCATTCTCATTCCCTGTTTGATAGTTTCCAGTGTTGTCGGCGATAAAGGGATTTCCCGTAATTTTTCGGGAACAACAACTGAAACTATGGATGCGTTATCATTTGAACGAATCTCTTTTACAAGATGGGGCTTGAAAACAACCCCTGAATTAACAATAGCAGAAATAAAATCCATCATGCCCATAGGTGTTACCAGTATAAAACCCTGGCCAATGGAAAGATTTACCGTATCACCATCAAACCATGGCTGGCCAAAGGTCTTTAGTTTCCACTTTT
This sequence comes from Leptospira biflexa, assembly GCA_020721905.1. Taxonomy (GTDB): domain Bacteria; phylum Spirochaetota; class UBA4802; order UBA4802; family UB4802; genus UBA4802. The sequence continues at coordinate 8,114 of DYLU01000012.1, forward strand.
TTGAAGGTATGAATCCTGTAATCTCACCAGGTATATCGATACCTGAAGGTTCGGCTAAACCTAAATAGCCCGCATAATTAAAGATGGTAGTTGGCCCTAATTTTAAACCAAGCTGGTAAAAATAAACACTGCATGATTTCGCGATAGCCCACAATAAATTAACTGAACCATGAGCCTGATAACAATAAAAATCCCTGTCAACATATCCCTTCAATGTATATTTACCAGGGCAATATAATGTTACATTGGGATTCCATTTTTCTTCTTCCAATGCAGCAATAGCAGTAACCAGTTTAAAGGTTGATGCAGGGGGATATCGCGACTGGATAGTCCTGTTTAAAAATGGCTTATTTATATCATTATTTAACTGTGTTATTATTTTTGCATTATTTTTTGATATAATCAGATTTGGGTCATAATCAGGCTTGCTTACCAGGCTTAAAATTTCACCTGTTGCAGGTTTCATAACAATAACAGAACCCCTGTTATTGCCCAATGCCGTATAGGCTGTTTTCTGGACATCATAATCAATCGTAAGAACAATATTATACCCTGGCCTGGGATGCTGGCCAATTTCTTCTCCTTCAGTTCTGTTTTTTGCATCAACAATACGGCGTACATAACCATCAACACCTCGCAATGTTGAATCATACTGCCGTTCAATTCCTGCTTTTCCAATTTTCTGATAGTATTTGTATCCAACATCCTTATAGGTATTATATTCATCTTTAGTCAAGCTTCCAATATATCCTAACACATGCGAAAACATGTTTGCAAAAGGATATACCCTGACCGGTGCATCTTCCCACATGATGTTTGGAAATTTATCTTGATTTGTGGCGATAGTTACTACACTATCAAAAGGAACATCTTCCTGAATAATATATCGGTTATATGGATTACTTGATTGTATATCCGCAATTATCTCTTCATAGGGAAGTTTTAAAAGTGCACAAACATTTTTTATTGCATAATATAATGTTTGCTTTTCCTGATACCGAGCGGGAATAACAATGATATTAAACGATGGTCTGTTTGTTGCCAGTACCATATTCTGTTTATCAGAAGCAAAATTCCTGTCATAAATTTCACCGCGGGATGCAGGAATAGGAATATTGTTTTCCATGTTCATGCGTGACTTTTCCGAATATTCCTTCCCCTGAATTATCTGCAGATTTACAAGCTGGAAGAAAAAAATACCAAACATGGCAATAACAATAATGCCAACAAAAAAAAGCCGTTTTCTGAACTCATCTATAATTTTTGTTCTTATTGAAGCAAATTGCATACCTTAACGACCTTCCCTGGATAACTCCTGTTCAAATATCTTATCAAAAAGGAAGAATAATGGTGGGGATAATAAAGCATTATAAAATGATTCAGGTAAAATAATTGAAGTTATTGAGGATAATGATCCCTGATGAAATAAATAACATAATATAAGTGTTATAACACCTTTGGCAACAGATGCAAAAAATATCAAAAGAAAAACAGTAAAAAGATTTTCTTTAAAAATTGACCTCCCAAAAAAGCCAATTATATATCCCAGAGCCATTTTGGGGAAAGCCAGTAATCCCAAGGGTGAGTTAGAAATTGCATCATGCAATAGTCCACCTATAAATCCAGTGACCTCACCATATAATGATCCAAAGCTGTAGGCAAAATAAACAACAACAATGAAAACTATGTCAGGTTTAACTCCACCTATTCTCAGGACATCAAAGGAGGAATGTCCCTGTATTATAAGTGATGCCAGCAATAGAGCCCCTGTTATTATATACATTAAAATCATAGTTGTGATTCATCCTGAATTAATTTTAAAATCTCTTTATCAGGCTCTTTTTTAATGACAACAACATTCTCAATAAGGTCAAAATTGATATATGGCTTAACCAGAACACGCTGAAATGCACCAGATTCGGATGGGAATGATTTAACTGCAACTCCCACAAGCAACCCTTGAGGGAACACACCACCCTGACCAGAAGTGATAACTATATCACCTGACTTTATGGTTGCTGTTTTATCAACATAATCAATGACACATAATTTACCAATAGCCGAATAGCCACTTAAAAGGCCAGGATATCTACTTTCCTGAAAAACAACACCAATCTTCAAATCAGGAGAAATGATTGGCAAAATGCGTGATATTGAACCTCGTACTTCAATAATTTTACCAACTATTGCCTTTTCATCACCAAAAAATGCAACTACCGGCATATTGACTTCTATACCGTCCGAACTGCCTCTATTAATAATTATTGTTCTGAACCAGTTATCAGGATCTTTGGATATTATGGTGGCCAGAACTGTGTCATACTGTAGCCTTTGCTTAAGACCTAAAAGGTCCCTTAGCTGCTCGTTTTCTCTCTTTATTTCTTCAAGCTCTTCTGCAACAGATTCATACTGCTGCAGCCTTTGTCTTGTTTTTTCCAGTTCCTGCTGAGCATTCCGCAACTGCGAAAACCCTGACCATAACAGGGATACATTGGTTTGAACAGCATGGTATAACTTCTGGAAAGGGAAAATAACAGCATTACCCGCTCCCTCCACAACATCTGTCACACCGGACGATTGTATAGAGAGTGATATAAAACAAAATAGGGTAAATAATATAAATAATACAATTGTTTTGTGCTTTACAAAAAATTCCACAACAAACCCATCATTTTAAGTATAAAATAAATACTCCTGCATTATATGCAAGAGCATTTGTATATAGAATGAATTACAGCCAGAACTACTTCAGGTTAGAGCGGTAAAGATTTTTAATTTCCTCTAAAAATTTGCCTGCTCCCATGACAACACAGGTTAAAGGATTTTCGGCTCTTATAACCGGGACGCCCGTTTCTTTGCTGATATACTTATCAAGACCTTTAAGCAGTGAGCCTCCGCCTGACAGTACAATCCCGCGCTCTACTATATCAGCTGCAAGTTCAGGGGGAGTGCGTTCCAGAGTATGCTTGACAGCATCTAAAATCTGATCCACAGGCTCTTTTAATGCTTTTCGTATTTCAGTAGAATCTATCTCCAATGTGCGTGGCAAACCCGAAATGGCATCGCGTCCTTTTAATTCCATAGTTTCAATTTTCTTCTCAGGGAAAGCATTGCCTAATCTGAATTTGACATCTTCCGCCATTCGTTCGCCAATAACCAGGTTGTACTGGGTTCGCATATATTTAATAATTGCTTCATCAAATTCATCACCAGCAATCCTTACTGAATCAGCTATAACCATACCACCCAGTGATATAACAGCAATTTCAGTTGTACCACCACCAATATCTACAATCATGTGACCAGCTGGTTCATGAATTGGAATATTGGCACCTATTGCTGCGGCCAGAGCTTCTTCAATGAGATATATTTCCCTGGCACCAGCCTGTTCAGCAGATTCCCTGACAGCACGTTTTTCAACTTCGGTAATACCTGATGGCACACCTATAACAACCCTTGGGCGAACCAGAGTGGTACGTTTATGTACTTTCTGTATAAAATATCGTATCATTTTTTCTACTGTTTCAAAATCAGCAATAACACCATCTTTCATTGGGCGTATTGCAACTATATCACCAGGAGTTCTTCCAAGCATCCTCTTTGCTTCATGTCCAACTGCTAAAACCTTACCTGTACTGGTCTGAACAGCAACAACCGAAGGTTCACTCAAAACAATACCCTGACCTTTTACATGAACCAGAGTGTTAGCAGTCCCTAAATCTATCCCCATATCATTTGAAAATAAACTATAAACCGAATCGAAGATCATAACAAGTTTACCTTTTAGTCAAAAAATTGATAATCAGCATATTATGTGCAATTGAATGATACTTTACGGCTGTTTTTGTCAAGCGATTATCATTAAATTTTTTTATCAAAATGAAAAAAGATTACATGATCCCCAGTAATCGCTTTGCTTCGGCATTTTCTGAATCAAGCAAAAGGACTTCACTCCATAACGCTTTTGCCTGAGATACATTCCCAACAGCTGAATATACTTTTCCTAACCAGAGTTTACACTGCACATCATGATCGTCAATCTGCAGGGCAGCATTCAGGTGTTCAAGAGATTGTTCATAAACTCCTTTTCTGTAAAATATTTTTCCTAATTCAATATGAACTTCTTTAATAATAGTATTATCTCTGGAATTCTGGAGTATATTTCTATATTGGATTATAGCATTACTCTGCTCGTTGGCATAAAGGTATGATGCAGCTAAAAACATTTTTCCTTCAATATTGTCTGAAATGCCTCTGGATTTCACAAGTTCAATCCCTTCTTCATAATGCCCGCTTTTTATGGCTATAAGGGAATACATTCTGACATTATGTAAGGATAATTTTTGTATATTTAAAACTTTTTGAATAATGGTATATGTTTCATTAACAGGATAATACCCACTTAAATACAAAGATGCAGCCAGCATAACCCTTGTATTGTCATCAATTGAAGAACTGCCTCCAAGAGCAATCCCTTTATTTATGGCTTTTATAGATAAAAGAAAATACTGGCATATATCAGCAGATATATTCTGTAATACCGATTCATCATAAAGCGAATAAACTGGCTTATTTAAAAGACTATATGCATAATTACAATATGATTTCCCCAGTAGATAATATGCATCTGAACTCAACGGATTGCTTTCAGCATAAGTATATGCTGCATTGCAGAGCTCTTTTAACTGTTGCTGTCGGATGGCAATATCTGGCTGCCCGGAAGCTATCTCAATTTTTTCCTGTAATTTATTTATTGTATACTTCCAGAAGAAAATATATTGATGATACTGTTGCACAATATAAACAGCAGTAATTATCAATAGTATATTAATAACCCATTTTGTTGTAATTTTTCTTCTCTGTTTTGATTTATAGCGATAGTACATGATAAAAACCTATCCTTACAATTAAGATCTGGTAAAATTGTAATATTCTTTTTCAATATTCAGTAATATATCAGATTCTTCATTAAGAACTATACAATGAACAGTATTTTTGCCTTTTATTGTAAATAACATGTAATTATCGTGTGCTTTCATAGAAGCAATACGATAAAAGTCATAGCGATATAATTTATTATTAATTGGAATATTGACTCCCTGTTGTACATATTGTAAATAACCGGATCCAACTCGTGTCAGAAAACTCCAGTCCTGTGAAGTCAGATGATCAGAAACAGCACCAACTGTCCCACTGTTATCAATATACAGACTAACTTCATACCCTTCCCTTGCATCGTGAGATTGCAATACACTTTCTTCATCTTTATTCTTATTGACAGACTCTTTTTCAGGTTTGGTTGAAAGTTCAGGTGTTACATCAATATCAATATCTGGTAAATCGTTAAGAACTTCTTCATCCTTTTGTGAATGTATTGTGCTTGTTCTTTTATGAAGTTTGGGTGCAGAAAAATCATCATCAAAATTAGGTACAAATCTATCATGCGGGATCGATTTTTTTATAGAAATTTCAAAAAACTCAGAATACAATACAAGCAAAACACCTGTTATAACTGACACAACCGCTACATATAATAAAATCATTTTGCTATCCTGAATGATAATAATAAAAAATATTGAAAGATAAATAACATAGCACCCATCTGAAATACGATATCCAGATTAATACATTATCAGTAAAAAAATAGGCGTTTCACTGTAAATATTGTCGAAATTATAAATTTACAAGTCAAGGATTAATTACAAAAATTATGGTATTTTCCATAAACCAGCTTTGAGGTATGGCAGGTTTTTGGAGGGAAAATCTTCTGGTTCATGTTCCAAAAACTCTAATTTCCAATGCTGTGGATGCAATAATCGGTAATCACGTACACTTATGGAAACGGCATTGATTGTTGTCAGGGCATATCCGCCCTGTGTAATACGTTCAATGAATGACAGATAATCTCTGTAATGTGTTTTAACACTAAAATTTTGCTTTTTATTTCTTGAAAACGTTGGCGGGTCAAAAATCACAAAATCAAAAAGCGCTTTTTGCTTAACCTGCCTTTTTAAATACTGCCTGCAGTCCATTTTAGTAAAATCTCTTAAGTCATAGCGTATATCATTTAATACATAATTCTGTTTTGCTCTGTTCAAAACCGTTTGTGATATATCCACATTAACCGCACACTGTAATCCATTTTTTAGCGCATGAACTGAAAACAACCCTGTATAGCAAAAAAGGTTACATAACCTCCCCCCGTTTCGATAATAATTGACCAATGTTTCACGCACCTTTCGCATATCAAGAAAAACACCTGTATTCTGTCCATGAATAAGATCCACGTATGCTGCAATACCATTTTGTTTAATTGCAAAATTATCCGGCGGCAGGTCCCCATCTACAAGAATGCTTGTACGCAGCTTTGCAATGTGCCGGGGATCATTAACTTTTGTTCTGTCTTTAAGCAATATTCCATTAACGGGAATTTGTAATGAAGAAAGGATCTTTTTACAATCATTACATATTTTGGGGTAATCGTGATACAATGAACTATCGTACAATTGTAATAAAACAAAGCTATCATAATAATCAATAATAAGGCCTTCACAATTATCGCCAGCACCATTGAATAGCCTGAAAGCATTGGTCTGAGTGCTTTTAAAAAGATGTTCCCGCTTTTGTATGGCCCGTTCTATGATTTTTAAAGACGGCATTTATTGTGTAATACTATCTAACGTTTCTTTAATACGATTTTCAAGAGCTTGAAAATCGTTTCTGTCAATTAATGTACTATCAACAATATACGACATTCCGCAGGCAATAACATTAGGAATTGCCAGATACTGTTTAATGCTGGAAGGCATAATACCGCCTGTTGGTATAATGGAAAAGGAAAACTTTATAAACGGCCCTGTAATTGCTTTAAGATACTTAACGCCACCTGTATATTCTGCCGGAAAAAACTTTAGCATTGTACAACCTGATTGCAAAGCATGTGCAAGCTCAGTAGATGTTGTAAAACCAGGTATGTATTGTATATCGGTAAACCTGTGCGATAGCTCTATTAATGAGTCGCTTACGCAAGGTGAAACCACAAATACAGCTCCTGCATCAATTGCGGCTTTAAAGTCATCCTGGCTTAACACACTACCTGCTCCTATCACCAGCTGCGGGAATAATTTTTTAAGTGCAGTGATACATGCCAGTGCCTGTGGCGTCCGCAGTGTGACTTCGATACAGTTTATGCCATGTTGATGTAATATTTCGGCAATAGTTACTATTTTAGAGCTATCGCTAAAAACACCAATTGGAATAACCGGAACTGTAAGGTTGAACATCATGTCATTGTAAGAATTTATAATGAAAGCCGCGGATACCGCAATTCTATCTTGTTGCCATCCGGGTCAGCAAAAACAACCAGACGACCTTTACGTATATTCTCAGGTCCAAATACTATAGGAATATTTTTTTCTTCTAATTCGTCAAGCGCATCATCAAAATCTTCTTCATCAATATAAAAGCATATATGGCTTTTTGAGTTTTCGGGTGATTTGTAGTCGTTTACTTCTACAAGCTTAATTAAAATATCAGCAACTTTTATATACGCTTCACCTGTATTGCTTGCCCTTTCAACCACTTCAAAATCAAACAAATCACTATAAAATTCAATAGCTCTATCCAGATCTGATACAGTTATACCTATGTGATCAACATTCTCTATTACTATCATTTCTGTTTCTCCTTTTTAATTTCTTGATATATAAAATTACTGATCCTGCTATTCAGTATTACCATTGAAAGTCACATTCAACCATGTTTTAAAACTCTTTGAAGTATTGTCAATTATTTAAAACCATTCACATGAAAAATATTTTCCTTTTTATTCAACAGTAACACTTTTTGCTAAATTTCGTGGCTGATCTACATTACACCCGCGCAAGACTGCAATATGGTATGCCAGTAGCTGCAAAGGAATAACCGTTAAAAGTGGTGATACAATCTTTCGTGTTGCCGGAACATACAATATATGATTAGCATATTTTTTAATATCTTCATCACCTTCGGTAGCAATTGCAATGATTTTACCTTTACGGGCTTTTACTTCCTGCATGTTGCTTATAACTTTCTGGTATACCTCATCCTTTACTGCAATAAAAACAACCGGCATATTTTCATCAATAAGGGCAATAGGGCCATGCTTCATTTCTGCAGCAGGATACCCTTCAGCATGGATATATGAAATTTCTTTCAGTTTTAATGCACCTTCAAGAGCCACCGGGAATTGAATTCCCCGTCCTAAATACAGAAAATTACGGTGATTCTGATACAATTTTGCAATTTTTTTTATTTCATCATTCTTATCAAGAATCTTCTTTACGTATTGCGGTGCGTTCATCAATTCCTGCAAAAACTCCCTTCCCGCATCAGCGGTCATATACTTTCTTCGTGCTAAATAAAATGTAAATAATATCAATACAGTAATCTGCGATGTGAATGCCTTGGTGGAAGCAACACCTATCTCAGGACCTGCATGGATATATACACCGCCATCACTTTCCCGCGCAATTGTGCTTCCAACAACATTGGTTATACCAAGCACCTTTACTCCACGTGCCTTTGCTTCACGCAGAGCAGCCAGAGTATCGGCAGTTTCCCCTGACTGGCTTATGACAATAACTAAATCGCCTTTATCAAGTATTGGGCTTCTATACCTGAATTCTGATGCATATTCAACTTCAACCGGTATTCGTGCATATTCTTCAATAAGATATTCACCTATTAATCCAGCATGCCAGGATGTACCACATGCAATAAATATAATTCTTCTGATTGCATTTAACTCATCTTCATTTAATTGTAAGCCATCCAAACGTGTTTTGCCCTCATCCAGCAGGATTCTTCCTCTGAAAGCATTCTGTATAGTTTCAGGCTGCTCAAATATTTCCTTGAGCATAAAGTGAACAAAACCCTGCTTTTCAATATCAGCTATATCCCAGTCAATTTTGTCAGTATGCTTTTCAACTGCTTGCTTTTTCAAATCAAAGGTTTTAACCGCATTTTTTGAAATTTCAATTATCTCTCCATCAGAGACATATATTACATTACGGGTATGTTCTACTATTGCGCTGGCATCAGATGCCACTATCATTTCACCATCACCTACACCAATGATTAAGGGGCTGCCATTACGTGCAGCAACCATTTTATCCGGTTCTTTTTTTGAGATAACAACAATGCCATACGTGCCCTCAACTTTGGTTAATGTCTTCTGAACTGCATCTACCAGTGTCATTGTTTGGTGATAATACTCAATAAGGTGTACCAAAACCTCGGTATCTGTTTCACTTTTGATAGTATGATTATGCTGTATAAGAATATTTTTAATAGCTGCATAATTTTCTATAATGCCATTGTGCACCAGAGCTATCTGGCCATTACAATCAGTATGAGGATGCGCATTGATATCATTTGGCTCACCATGTGTAGCCCACCTTGTGTGCCCAATCCCAACGTTACAATTTTTAAATTCGTCATAATTTAAAATGGCATTGAGTTCAGAAACTTTCCCTTTTTGCTTTTGAACAATTAGCCTGGTATTGAGTGCGGCAATACCCACAGAGTCATAACCCCTGTATTCAAGGCGGCGCAATCCATTAATGAGAACTTCTGCTACGTTTTTATTGCCAATATAACCAACAATGCCACACATAAAAACTTTCTCCTTATTTTTTATACCATTACTTCAAATAAAACACTTAATCCATATAAATAATATTTCATGTTTAAATATATAGCAACGTATGTAGTTATTAATGACTTAATTATAAACTATTTATTTATAAAAAGCAAAACATTTTTTTATATGTTTTATTTATTAACAGCAATGGGGCTTTATTAGCCCCATTGGTATTATACTTCAACTATTGCTTCAGCGGGACAGACATCAACACATGTACCACATTCGGTACAAACATCCTGGTTTATAACATATCTATCTTTGCCTTCAGAAATTGCCTGAGATGGGCATAAAGCGGCACATGTTCCACACATTGTACATTCTTCAGTTATTTTATAAGCCATGTATAATCCTCCTGAAAAAATAGTATTAACGTACATATAACTATTAAGATAAATTAGTAGCACAATTTTTATTACATAACAAAATTTATAAAAATATTAATGCCAACATTGATTTAAAATAAAAATAGATTATCCTTGATAAAGGAATTTTATTATGTCTCACAATTATTTTAATGAAATTTAAAATATAGGGTTTTTTACAATTTTATTATATATTTTCATGAAAAAAAATGATTATATATACCTTTTAGTCGGTTTTTAAATTGACTTTTTATTGGGCTAATTATATTATTGTAATACTAGTATATCATATTTAAATGAGTGAATATTCACTCAAATTACCACTGCTTATCATATATAATTCTTTTTATAAAGGGGGTTTTCTATGAAGTATATTGCGAAAATTAGTATTGTATTATTGTTAGTTTTTACATGCTCTGCAGTTTTTGCAGGCCAATGGGTATACAAACCCATGAGCATTAATGCACAGAAAGGTGATGTTGTCTTATCAACCAGTCCAGGTTTTATCATGGATCTTCTGGCAATTTTAGGTTGTTACTGGAGTCACAGCGGGATGGCAGTTGATAATGGCTTTAATATTCGCCATAACACCATGTATGTGAGCGAAGTACCTATGGAATATAATTATATCTGGTTTATCAAAACAACGCCAAAACGCATGAATCCCACCCGACTAAGCAACGGATTACCGGGAATACTTACTGAAGATATTGACACAACCTACAATGTAACAAAGAATTTCCATGCTGCGGGCGGAGCTGTATTAAAACCAACAGCTGCAAATGAAGCATTATACAGACAATATCTGCAGTTAGCGGCTGATAAGCTGCTGTATGTCAAAGGATATTACCGGGTTAATGCATATGTCAATATGTACCAGCTTGATTATGTGAATTATTATATAACAGGCCGTGGCAACCACTGCTCCGGTACATGCTGGTATGCCAATTATTTTGCAGGAAAAACCATGAATGTTGCCTATATCCCGCCTTCACTGGTTACACAGTGCGCATATAATCTCTATAATTCAGTAAAGAATATGGTGAGGGATGAAGCCGGTGGCTTTGGAGCATTCATCATAGACATTGAGGGCCTCTTTGGCACTGGTGCTGATGAAAAAATAGCAAATCAGATAGTAAACACTTTTGGCTGGGACAGGTCATGGGATACGTCTTCATACTGGAGAAGCTATGTCAACCAGTTATCTGCAACAGCTAATGCTCCTGATCATCTGCTGCTGTATACATACACCAATCCTTCTGGATATAATCCCGGTGTACAAACTACCTCCTCTTCATACTATGGTCAGGTTGATCCACTGGTTATTACCTCCGGATATTATTACTGGGTGGATTAACTGCATGAACACGACAATCCCGGGTGTTATTTCAGCCCGGGATTTTTTTATTGGTTGTTAATTAATTATAATGAGCTATTGACAAATTTGAAATTATATTATTTAATAATCGTATAGAACTATTGTGTAAAACAGGATACCATCTATGAAACGCACTTATATTATAACCGGAATCGTTATTTTTTGTGTTGCAGTATTTTTACTAATACTATCTGTTCATAACAGCAATCAACAGGATGATGCTTCATCAAAAACTCAATCACTGCTGAATGTATTTCAATTTATGTCTGCACCCGAACCACAGGAAGAAATCCCGCCAGTTGACCCTGAAAAGGTTGAAACATATGAAATTGAGCAGGCAAATTTCATTAGAGAGATAATACTGGAAAAAAATCCAGTCTGCTCAGGTGAGGATTTTAAGGTTACTGTTATTGCCAAAAATCCTTTTGGGCCTGATGCACATTTAGTGTATCGCATCAGCAACAAACTGGGCAATCCTGCAATTTTACGATTCAGCAAGGCAGGTTTGCGCGAATTCTATGTAACGGTACGTGATGAAGGTAAACATATTGATATGCGTAAAGTCCAAATAAATGTTGTTGATTGTGCTGATAAACCAATAGTTACATTGAGTGCGCGGTTACATAATCTGGAACCTGAATCAGCAATATTTGAAGTTACTTCACAGAAAGGGCTATCCGGTAAATGTACGTATGATTGGGATTTTGGTGATGGTACATACGCAACAACACAAACTGGTTATATTACACATAGTTACGCATCACGTGACCAGAAAGGATTGCAGTCAAGCTTTATAGCACAGGTCAAGGTAACTGATGCTAATGGAATATCTGCAATTGGAAGAGGAAGTATATCATTTCCCAATGTCCATTATCTTTCCAATCTTATGGGAAATCCTGTAATACCAGTTCTTTACAATAAATTTCCATCCATTGATAATGCTTACATCACTGTTGAAATTAATATGAAAAATATTTTTGATGAACCGGTTGCATTCAATAATGCTGTCCTTGAATGCAGGCCATGCAATACTGCACTTTCAGCTGATTATAAGAATATCAATCCAGACCAAATTTTAGAATCAACTTATTTAGCTCCAAAATCATCCGTGAAGCAATTCCTGAAAGTGCCAAAATCATTATTACCAAAATCTACATGCAATCTCAATATTACCTTATCAGGACCATATCCTGATAAAAGGGAAGTATATGCAAAAATTTTTCTCAATATTCCGCCTCAGTCAAAAGATGATATTGACACATCACGGGATAAAATAATCACTGATGATGAAATGATACAGAAGCTCAATAAAGCAGCTCAAATACTGGGAAAAGACAGGCCTATAACACCTCAGGATATACAGAAATTAGAGCGTGAAGGTAAATTATAAAATATTTATGCTAACAGTATAAATAGTAATACAGCAATTACAATTAAACCTGCTAAAATTCCAATAACCAGGCTTGTTTTTGAAGAAGTAGCTTCTTCATCTGAAACAGCAAGTTTAGTTTTTACTTTTATATCCTGTTCTTCTGTTGCTTTGCCATAGAGGCTTTCAGTAATTTTTACAAATAGAGTATAACCCTTTTTGTTATTATAATTAACTGAATAAACTTGGGCTTCAATTGGTGTGTTTTTATTGTCAATAATCAGGTTCAGCGTTCTGGCAACATCATATCCATACGGCGTAGATGTATCGATTAACACATAAATAAGATCCCCTTTTTGCAATTGTGAAACCTTTTTTCCAGAAGTTGGCGATAATACTACATCAACAGCAACCAGCTTTTTATCAATTTTACTATCGCCTTCCTCCTGATTTTCCTTTTTTTCAAACTGCGATGGGTTATACAGCATATGAAACCTGATAGCATCTGTGCGGTGCAATTCAGCACGTACCTGAATATCCTTAAATTGCTGTACCAAAGATGCAAACAACTGGCTGGCTAAACCTGATGCTTCATGTTCAATTGCATGTATTAAAGCATCCACGTCCACTTTCCATAAATTTGACTGAATTTCGTGCTGAACAGGTGTAAATCTGTTTGTTTTTTGTGCTGCCTTAACAATTCTGCTAAATAAATCGTATAATGCATCACTACTTTTTACTTCAGACTGTACCACACTGGAATCATCTAACCAGCAGAAGCAATATAACAATTTGCGAGTTGTACAATTGACAAAACAAAAACAAATTCCGCTGAATTGACTTGAATCAAGGTAAAGCATAACAATGCCAATATCCTGTTTGCTTTTTTTTATAGATTCCTCAGCTGCCTGCCTGTCATTATCATAATACTGTACAGCAATTTCCACCTGCTGAGACAATGTTAAAGAATCAATTTTCTGGGTAATTATTATTTCATTGTATTGTGCATTTGAGATACTGTCAAACTCAGAATACACATCAACTATATCAATATTTAACGCTGACTTAATTATACGTTGTACTTCATTTACTGCGGTTATTGGATTATTTTCAATATTATGAAGCAATACATTTAAATTTTTCTGGTCCACTCTTTGCAGAAGATAATTTTTAATGATTTCAAAATATTCTTTTTGAATAGCATATTGCTGGGATGCTATGGCTACAGCTTCAATAAAATCAATAGATGATACGTTAGCACGGGCATTTTTTAAATTATCCCCTGAAATAAAAATCCCGTTTACGCCTATAATTTTGTTATTTTCTTTATCAATAACTGTCAAAAGTAAGCCGGATATATTGAGTTTGGCACAATACACTTTACTTTTTATTGAGATAAGTGTTTTGACTGACATAATTTAATCCTTCATCTATAATTTAAACATACATCATGAGCAAAAGCAATTCTTTTTTAATTAATTAATTTTACCGTTATTTTAATATAAATTTTAGCCAAAATATTGTTGACGTTTTGTAAATTACTGTATTTATCATTTAATATCATTATAATAAATAAACAGGGATTACACATTATGAAAAAAATAATACCTGAATTTAAAAATAGAATACTGGAATTTAAAAATTTCATAATACAGATAATTAATCAGATTTACCGTGGAGAAGAAGCTTTCAACTGGCTAACTACCAGGATAATAAATATGATAAAAGTATTCATTGTTGCATCCCGTAAATTTATGAAAGATGACTGTCTTACCAAATCATCATCAATTGCTTATACTACTATCGTATCGCTTATTCCAACACTTGCTGTAGTTTTAACAATTTATTCAATTTTTTCCGGAGTTGGTGATAAAAAAGACGAGTTGTTCAGACGAATAATGTTATTTATGGTTGAGCACAATATCAAAATAAATGTTGATCCCTTTTTTCAAACTATCAGCTCCCTAATTGACAATGCAGCTAAAATTGGTGGTGTTGGTGCTGTTGTTTTAGCATTCTCGGCAACTGCTGTGTTACGAACATTGGAAAAATCGCTTAATGACATTTTTAAAGTTACCCATCAGCGATCTTTCTTTTTAAAAGTTATATATTACTGGGCAGCACTAACACTTGGCCCAATTATGATTATAGCTGCAACAGCTGTTGCAACGCAAATATCCAATACATTATCGGCTCCTCACCTGCATGCTATAGCACATAATAATGGCATGCATTACGTGGCAGGCAGTAAAGCAACAATATTGATTAACAACAAAGATGATGTAAACTTTTCACCATTACCAATTGAAATGATAGATTTTGACAATCAGCATATATTTTCATACAATCCAAACGAGAAACTGTTTATACCTGAAGAGTTCAGGATTGAACAAATTGAATATAAACGAACAAATTTTTTTGATGTTACGTTTGTTGGTTCAAAAGGTTTTATTGTTGGTGATAATGGCATTATACTAAAATCGCATGATTGGGGTAAATCATGGCTCATTGAAAAGTGGGGAACATTTAGTTTTAATGATATTGAGATGATAGATGAAACAACTGGATTTATAGCAGCCAACAATGGTTATATTCTTTATACCGCTGACGGCGGAAAAACATGGCACGTGATGGACTGGGAAAATGTTAACTCTAATTTCAATGCAATTAGCTTTTATAAGAATAAAGGAGTAATTGTTGGTGACAGAGCATACATACTCACTACAACCGACAGGGGAAAAACATGGTCACTGCAGCAGCTTAATCAGGCCAAATATAAAAAGAATTTTCTTAAGCTGAATAATGTTCAGTTATTTGGCGATGATACGGTTATAATAACTGCTGATGAAGGTTTTTATATTAAAGGTGGTAATAATTTTACAAATTGGTCTGTTCACAAATTCAAAGACAACAATCTCTATACATTATATTTTACTGATATGCTGAATGGCATTATTGCTGGTGAGAAAGCCGAATTATATTTTACTCATGATGGCTGTGAAAAATGGATAGTACAAAAATTAAAGGGTGAAAAGATTAATGAACTTTCGCTCAATAACAATCTGCTATGGGTCATAGGCAATAATAGCATGCTCATGCTTTCTCGTGATATGGGAAAAACGTGGCAGGGTTTAAAAGGAACAAGTATTGCTGCTTATCTGCTCAACTTCTTTGCACCTTTTTTCTTTATATGGATTTTATTTCTAATGTGCTACATGATACTTCCCAACATTAAAGTTCCGTTAAAGCCAGCTGCACTTGGAGCATCATTTACCAGCGCAGTGTGGGTGGTGTTTATACTATTGTTTATAATTTATATTAAAGCATTTGCAAAGAGTACATTTGCAATTTATGGAGCACTTGCATCGTTCCCCATATTTTTATTGATAGTTTATTCATCAGCAGTTATCATACTCTACGGTGCCGAAATATCGTATGTGTTAATGAATCCATTAAGCTATAAATACCTTCACAGGGCACTGAAGGACAAAAAGGACATCCATGTATATACTGCTATAGCAGTGCTGCACCATATCTATAAAAAATTTGAATCTGGCAAAGGTTCCAGCAGTTTTCAGGAATTGCTTCCTTTGACATTAAATGATGTTGACTTACTGGATTTACTCTTAGATATCTTTGCTAAAGAGAAATTTATTGTTCATACTGAAGATTTTGGTATAATTCCTTCTAACTCAAGCAATAATATCACGATAGCAATAATAATAAATGCCGTATTTAATATTTCACTGGACATTCCCCCATCTACGCGGCAGGACAAACTAAAACAGCATGTATTAGATCTGTTTGAAGATGTGAAACAATCAATGGAATCAATCATTCAAAATAAAACGTTAGCAGACATAATTAAAGCAACAGAATAATGTTATAATAATTTTTCAATCTGGCTTATTACATAATTGTCAAATCCCAGATATACTGTATCGCCAATTATAAAAAGGGGAACAGGAACAGGTTCATCTTTTTTTGAATAACGATCAGCGGATTTGTAATATGGCAGACCGTTTTTTGTGTAATACGTATACGACTTGCGCTCATGATAAATGAAAGGAGTATCCCCTTTTTTAGATTTAATTTTTTCAAGCATAGCAACCAAAATTTTCAGATTTTTTTTGTTATTCTGATCCATAGTACCATATTTATTTAATACTTCATATTTTATAACTTTTATCCTGTGCATACGGCTTTTATTTTTTAGAAAATATTCATTTGCCTGTTTGCAATATGGGCAAACAGCACTCTCAAAAAAGTAAATTGTTTTTACAGCTGATTCAGCAACTGCAATATATACAAACAGCATGATAGACAACAATACGAACAGTATCTTTTTCATGGTAAACCTCTCTTTAAGGATTAATAAGCGGATCGCCTTTCTTCCATCCTGCTGGGCACAGTCCTCCACCTCCTTTATACACAGCAATAGCTGCATCCAGTTTCCGTAAAAGCTCGCCTGCACTTCTGCCTATTGACTGATTATGGACTTCATAGGCAACAATAATACCAGCAGGATCAACAATAAACGAAGCGCGTAATGACTCGCCCGTGTTGACATCATACACGCTCAATGCTTTTGACAAAACCCCGGTTTAATCTGAAAGCATTGGGAAAACGACATCTTTTAACAACTCATTGGTTTGTTTCCATGCTTTGTGTACATATGCGGAATCAGTACTTATACTTACAATTTCAGTATTATTGGCTTTAAAATCTTCATAAAATTGCGACATCTCTTTTAACTCAGTTGGGCATACAAAAGTAAAATCACCGGGATAAAAAAATAAAATAACCCATTTCCCGCGATATGAATGTAAATTTATCTTTTTAATTGACCCATTATGAAATGCATCCAGCGTTATATCAGGGATCTTAGTACCAATTAAAGCATTACTCCCCGTGGGCATGATAGAAGTAACAGGTTTTGAACATGTAGCAGTACTAATCATTATAAAAATAATAAGCATATTGTCTATAATTTTCATTTATATCCTCCTCTAAAATGTAACGCTATATTTACCTGTAATTAATGTGGCTTTCGAAATATCAGTTTAGTATCATAAAACTGATTTTAAAAATATTTCGTACTCTTATTTCACTTATCAAATTTAAAAAGTTTTACAATTTTATGCGATAGTATTCTTATTAATTGTTCTACATGTTCAAAAAAAAAAGATAATCATTGACTTTTTAAAAGTCAACCCCATAATACTGATACTACCCTATATTCCAATGATTTATTGAGATACTATCCTGAACAAAAATGGTATAACAATTACTTTGCCTTTGATTTCCTCCGGTACTTTGCCAAAATTTTTAGAAAGACGAATTGCATCTATGCAGGAATCATCAATTGCTTTATTGCCCAGAGAGTCAACAAGGACAACATCAAGCACATTACCATCTCTGTCCATAGTAAAATACAGTTTGATATCCTGTGTTGGTACTGCCATAATGCGCATCCTGCCGGGTGCCATACTTCCTGTCATTGGATTATAGCCATATATGACTGCATTGGCAAGTAGTGGTGGGTGCCAGTTGGCAGCAACTTTATCTTTCATATTTTTAAAGTAATCAAAAGGTTTAAATTTTACTGTATTGAAAGAAAAGAATCCATCGCTGGTGAAAAACAGCGCATTTTTTGGGGTGATGCTATATTTGTCAGGGATGCGTGTAAATTCATTATCACCCTCAAATTCAGGTACTCCTCCTGCCTCTTCTTTAAAGAAAGTAATGCTGTATTGCGTATTTTCCTGTGCAATCATGATTTTGTCTTTTGCAGCTGTGCTACTTGATATTCCACCTTTGCCTAACTGCCTAACCCCTTTTTGCATCTTAAAATCCAGTGAGTTATTGAGCCATCTGTCACCTTTTTCTTTTGTTATATAGCCTTTTGCTTTTGACGTTTTATCAGAAAGAAGCGTATTTTTATTTATATCTTTGATATCATCCTGATTGATGTTAACAATGATATCCCTGCCTTTGAATAATGAATCGGCTTTCTGTTTTGCAAATACTCCATACCGTATTTGTGCAATTAAAAAAGAAACAATCACAATACTGTGCATGAAAAATGAAACCAGAAGTACAAGGTCAAATCTTATTTCGGCACGTTCCATCTTCCAATACCTTTTCTGTATACTTTTGTTTGACCACACACATCTTCCAGCAACTTACGATGTTCAGCAGTAAAATCAGCATTGCGACGTGACATCATTATTTTGCATGTAGCAAAAAATTTATCCTCCGAAGGCAGATCAACAATCCTACCATCTATATACCAGCTGAATGGCGGTATAAACTTTGGCGTGATTGCTCCATTGTTAATGACCATACAACCCGGTCCCATAACAGTACCGGTGTTGATTAATGTTCCTATACTGGTCATAGTGTAATCACCTATAAAACATCCCACCTTAAGCAATCCTGTGTTTATTTTATTTTCCCCTATGAATACTTTAACGGTTGTATAATTATTTTTCAAATCGCTGTTGGTAGTCAGTGCCCCTAAATTTACCCAGCTGCCAACATATGAATGTCCTATAAATCCCTCGTGGTATTTATTGGCAAATCCCTGAAAAATAGATTCTTCCACTTCACCACCAATCCTGCACCATGGCCCAATGGTGCAACCTTCTCTCACTTTTGCCTGTAATACTATTGTATTATCTGCAATTGCACATGGCCCCTCAATTCTGGTAAAAGATTTTATTGAGCAACCTTTCCCAATATACACAGGTCCTTTTGTACAATCTATAACTACATAGGGTTCTATTGTTACATCGTCTTCTGCTATTAATTGGGAACTATCGCCCAAAATTGTTACACTGTTGTGCACACCGGGATTTTTTATAAGCCTGAAATCCCGTGTTATAATATCCCCATTTTTATCAATCAATTCCCACAGAGATGTCATGATATAACCGTTATACTTTTCTATGTGAGCTTTGTCCTGCAAAAAATTTTGTACATCTTCAGTGGTGGTGAATTGCGGAATGGCAGTTTCATGTATTTTTGCAAGTACAGGGATGCCACCATGCATATAAATGGTATTATTATGTATGTCCGATAGCTGTGGGTATATGACCCTTGCATTGATAAACAGCAACTCTTCTGAATGGTTGATTTTCACCGGTTCATTAATATGCAGATGAGGATACTGTATATGAACTATCGCTTCTAAATGATGTCGTGTATAAAAATAAATTGAGTCAGGAAACTGTGATGGGAATAAAGTGGCATACCGCTTTTGAATGGTGAAAAGTCCGCAGCGAATATCCCATACAGGCCTTGTAAGTGTTATTGGGAAAAAGTCATTGTACTGTGAATCTTCAAAAATTATTATTTTCATGTTTCTTTTGTAAAAGATACATTAATGTATGTAATCACCAATTATCAAACTATCAATGCTGAAATGCCTGACACTACCTGATAAACTCTGCAACATTTTGTTTACGTTGCTTACCCAATATTCCTTATTGCTATTATTGTATCACATTGCATTATAACTGTTATTAAATTAGTTATACTTTAAACTGTTGTCAATAACATTATGCAATAAAAAAAGCCACTGTTTTAGAGTGGCTTTGTATGTATAAGCTTTTTTATAAATAAGCTATTTATTTGCGTCTTCTTCAGCAAATTCTTTCTTGCGCTCTTCAATAACCTTTTCAGCAATTCGCCCTGAAATTGGCTCATAATGTGAAAACCGCATCTCAAAGGTAGCCTTGCCGCTTGTCATTGCACGAAGGTCAATTGAGTACCGTAGCATCTCGGCAAGAGGAACCAGCGCTTTAACTACTGATATTGGGGATTTTCCATCCTCATCCGAACTTCCCATACCCAGTACTTTGCCACGGCGGCTGGTGATATCATTCAGAATATCACCCATTGAATCCTTTTCAACATACACATCAACTTCCATAATTGGCTCTAACAGTATGGGACCTGCTGATTCAAGACCTTTTTTCAAAGCCTGACGCGCTGCTATTTTAAATGACATTTCAGAAGAATCAACAGGGTGATATGAACCATAGTAAAGTTCAACCGAAACATCCACAACCGGGAAGCGGGCAAGCACACCCTCATCCGTTCCCTCGCGCAATCCCTTTTCAACAGCCGGTATAAAGTTACGTGGGATAACACCGCCAACTATGCTGTCTATAAATTCAAATCCTTTTCCACGTTCAAGCGGTGCAACTCTGATAAATACTTCGCCATATTGCCCATGGCCGCCTGTCTGCTTTTTATGTTTGTATTGAGCTTCAGCTTTTTTAGTGATAGTTTCCCTGTATGCAATCCTGGGTTCAGAAGTAACAAGCTCAATCTTATTCTTTTCTTTTATGGACTTCAATATAATATCCAGCTGCATCTCACCCATTCCTGACAGAACAGTTTGTTTGGTTTCAGGATTAAATATATAGGTGATAGTTGGATTTTCATCAGTTATTCGCGAGAATATCTGGCCAATTTTATCTTCATCACCCTTCTTGGATGCCTGTACCGCATATGAAAATACAGGATTTGGCAACTGTATTACTGGCAACAACACCGAATGCTTTGTATCACATAATGTATCAAGGGTTGCTGTTCTATCAAGTTTAACAACAACACCTATATCACCAGGAAGTAGTTTTGGAACTTCAACAGGTTTGTTACCAATCATGGTATATAATTTGGTAACGCGTTCCTTATAATTCCTGGTTGAATTTAATACTTCTGTTTCCGGCAACAATGTCCCGGAAATAATTTTCAAATAATTAAATCTGCCAGCATACTGGTCAATATATGTTTTCCATACAACTGCAGCAAATGGTGAATCTGGTTTTGATGTAACAACCACTTTTTCTTCTTTATTATTGGGATTAAATCCTTCAACCTGTTTATTTAATTCCCATGCAGGAACATAATTTTTAATAACGTTAAGCAAATTCTTTATACCAATAGCTTTCAGTGAAGAACCGCATATAACCGGGAAAACCTCTGCTCTGGCAACAAGTGCTCTCAGGCCTTTTTTCATTTCATCTTCAGTTAATGGTTCACCCTCTAAATACTTTTCTATCAGTGCATCATCTCCTTCGGCTGATAACTCCATCAGGCTATTGCGTGCATCTTCTGCAGCTTTTTTCAAATCAGTCGGGATATCGCTAAGTTGAATTTTGCCATCAGGTTTAGGCATCATAGCCTTCATTTCAATAAGGTCCACAATGCCACTGTGCTTATCAGCTTCACCAACAGGAATGCAAACAGCTGCAAATTTTGCATTAAAATGGGATTTCAGGTTATCAATAATAGCAGTAAAATTTGCCCGTTCCTTATCCATTTTGTTTATAAAAATGATTCGCGGAATCTTTTTTGATTCTAAATAACGCCATACTTTTTCAGTTTCTATCTGTACACCATCAACTGCATCAACCACTACAATAGCTGCTTCAGCCACCTGAATTGCGGCTCTTGCTTCACCAACAAAATCTGACATACCAGGAGTATCAATAATATTTATTTTAACATCATCTATCTCAACATAACTCAGTGCACTGCGTATTGACATTTTTCTGCTTTTTTCTTCCTCATCATAATCCGATGTAAGTGACCCGTCATCCGGTTTGCCTATTTTATCAATTTGTCCACCAATAAATAACATTGCATCAAATAATGTAGATTTTCCGGTACTTCCATGCCCCACAATGGCAACAGTTCTGACATTTTCAGTAGAATATTCTTTTAGCATCATAACCTCCAGCGTACTATTCACTAAATTAAAATGAGATATTCTCTTTTAGGACGACAAGACAAAAGCTTTGCAAAAAGATAAAATGGTATATGTTTTTTGTAAAGTATTTTATTTTATAAAATTGAAAGCATTGACAATGTTATCATTTTATACAGTAACTTGACATTTACCATACTATAGTGTTTGAATATGGTAATAAATATTTTCCTTGATTATTCCGCTAATAGTATATAATTATTACCGTAAAGCAGCAGTAATAGATACACTATTATTGAATATCTGCACACAGTATTGAAGCCTGATGACATATTCTTAGCAAAATTTAATATTGCAAAATATTCATGAACCATATAAGACAAATCAATAACACAATGCAATTATTACATCATTACATTATACTTTTTATAATTGTACTGTGCATTCACATCATTACATTGAATACTTCCGGTTTTGCACAGAATGTCTATGAAGCATCCACACTGCATAACGCTGCCGCTCGAAGCCAGACTGTACAGCAGATTTTTTACAAGCGCTGGGATATCATATTCAGTAACTATCTGAACTTTGATGCATATATACAACTGAACTGGGTATATGATTTTTATGTCAATTCATACAATCGCGGCACCGGTACCACCCAGGCTGTTCCCATGCGGCTGGTCAGGACATTTTCAGATGTAGCAATGTTGTTCCCGGTCTATACACCTGCAAGTGCCAGGCAAACTGATACCAACGAATCACAAACTATTGACATGACTGATGAATCCACATTAAGAAAGCCATGGGTGGACAATTCAATATTATTGGGATTTACCCTTTGTGGCTATCACTACGGTTTAACCCGCACTGTTGATATTAATCGTGGGAGTGCCGGAACAGAATCCGCATCTGATTATGCCTTTGCGCAATTTTTTGACGATATTGTTGCAATCACCGCAGTGTTAGTTCCCTATATTACACTCCATGCAGGAATTGTCTTTAATCAGCAGATTGAGCCAAATGAAGATGGAACACTGGATTATAATTTTGACCTATCAACAATTACCAAACGTTACTTCACATCATTAAGTCTTTATAACATATTAACCTGGCGCTCTACTGCAGCAAAAGACCGCATGGAATCCTATGATGTCAGCCTGAACATAACACAACTTTTATCCATTGCAACAACCATACCTGCATACGTTCCGCAAACAACCATTGGCTACAAACGGTATCATAAGTATAACGATGAGCCGTATGACCCGGTGTGGGTGAACACAGCAGTTGACAAATCAAATATCATGAACGATAGTTTAAAGCAACATGCAACCCTGTATACCTATTACACAACGTTATCAAAAAACTTTGGCAATTTTTTTGTTGCAGCAAGCATTGAGCTTCATCATATTGACAGAACGCTTATTGATAAACGAACAGAGCAAAAAGTATCACTGCCACTGATGCGATTATGGTGGGCCAAAGCTGGATATGATCTTATGGATTTTCCCGGATGGGATTTAGTTGTGTGGTTTGGCGTTAACAAATTTTATGATCCTGCACTGAGTTATCACAGCAAGCATAGCGATAATGATACAGGGGGATGGTTTGCCATGATTGATGGCATATCACCATATATAACATTGTCCGTTAAAGCTTCATACAATGATTGCAGTGAGCTTGATAAACTGGTAGAAGCAGTTGATAAATACATACTTGAAGGAAGTGCATCGTTCAGGATATAATACTATGCCAAAGAAAATCATATACACGCTGATATTTTTTGCGATAGTTACCGCTATCAGTGCCTGTTCATACATGGCTGACTATGTAGAAGGGGAAATTACCAACCGTGCCAGTTTTTCCATCAGTGCACGCTATATAGTTGGTACCGGTGTCATCGTTGAGTGGAATGCCAATCCTTCCAATGAATCATTTGCCGGCTATGAAATCTACATGACCCAAGAACCCGACAACGAATTTGCAGATTATATAGTGGTTGGTGCTTGTTATAATATAGACAGTTCATCATATTTCCAGCTAGAAGCAGGTCTATCTGATTCATCAGCATCAAAATTTACACACAACTCTTTGCCATCTTCCGGTATTTACTTTTACCGCGTTGGCGTCATTGAATGGGATGAACGTGATTATAATAATGATGGCCAGGATGAAAAGAAACCAGAATCACCTGATGAATGGTTATATGAATCATATACCAAGATAGCTGATATCAGTGGCAGTGCCATGGTGGAAATTCCATAAATCCATACAATAATATTCTTTAATTTCACACAGCATATATAATTGACACTCAGGTAAAGATTAAAAAAAATACATTTTTTAATTAATCCAACTCTACGTCTTTTGCAATCTCTGCATGATTAATTGATATTTTAATTTATATATTTAAAATAATTACAATTTTATAATTGACAGAAAAACATTTTCATTTCATTAATATTTGTATTTATTTGCAGGAGGAAATTCATGCATTATTGTATTATTGGCAATGGTGTTGCAGGCACCGAAGCAGCGCTGTCCATTCGTTCACAGGACAGTTCATCAGCAATAACTATTATTACCCAATCAGCCTATCACATGTACTATCGCCCACGCCTTATTGAATACCTGGCTGGTGATATTAAACATGAAAATCTGTATATCTACAAACCTGCAACCTATGATGAAAAACACATCGAAATTTTGTTTAAAACTGAAGTTATTGATATTGATACAAAGAATAAATATATTACATTGCATCATGGGGCAAAGATTAACTACGACAAACTTTGCATTGCCACCGGTGCTACCCCTTCCGTGCCATCAATACCCGGCACCACATTACAGAGTGTTTTCAGCGTTCGCACTATTGATGATGCAGATGCTATTATTAATCATATAAACAACACACCCTACAAAAAGGTAGCAGTGGTTGGCGGTGGCCTTTTGGGCCTGGAAACCGCATACAGTTTATCCAGACGCGGGTGCAGCGTTACAGTTATTGAGTTTTTTGACAGGCTGCTGCCACGACAACTGGATAACGATGGAGCAACAATTGTCAAAAAGCTACTTGAACAAAAGGGATTACAGTTTGTACTGGGTGACTCGGTTACGGAAATACTGGGCGATAGTTCCGTACAAAAAATCATCTGCAAATCAGGAAAGCAAATTGAAGCAAGCACTGTGATATTCTCAATGGGAATTAAACCCGAGATTACTCTGGCAAAAAATGCAGGGCTTATGGTAAACCGTGGAATTGTTATTAATAATTTTATGCAGACATCCGAACCCGATATTTTTGCAGCCGGAGACCCAACTGAATACAATGGAATATGTTACGGGATATGGCCAGCAGCACGGGAACAGGGTAAATTGGCAGGATTAAATTTGGCCGGGGTCAAACAGGAATACAAAGGTACATTGCTTTCAGTCCTGTTAAAAATAACGGGCATTGACCTTTACTCAGCGGGTGATTTTAATAAAGAAGGCACCAAATCCATAGTTCATAAAGCCGACAGCACATATGTAAAATTTTTATATAATGATGCCGAACCTGTTGCAGCAATTGTCATTGGTGATATGAATATCATAAAACTTGCCCGTAACGTTATGGAGAAAAAAGCTGAAATTAAAGAACTTGTTACAATGTTTTCTTAAAATTATTTTTTATTTATAGCCTGAACACTACTGGTTCTTCTCTTGCAGATACTTTTCTATTCTATTTAAACCTTCTTTAATATTTTCCAGTGATGTTGCGTATGAAAACCGTAAAAAACCTTCCCCTGCACTGCCAAAATCAATACCAGGAGTTACGCCAACTTTAACTTTTTCTATGATAGAAAACGCCTCTTTATATGAGTCACTGCAGAAGGCACGTGCATCAGCAAACACATAGAATGCCCCTGTTGGCTCCACATGAATAGTAAATCCCATTGATTGTAATCGCCGAACCATATATTCTCGTCTGGTATTGTATGTTTGACGCATATTTTCAACATCCTGCCTTGCATATTTCAATGCAGCAATGCCAGCCCATTGAATAAAGTTATTTGCCGAAATCATAAAATTTTGGTGAATGCGCTGCATTATTGTTGTAAATTCTTTTGGGAAAATGCAATACCCTAACCGCCATCCTGTCATTGCGTATAGTTTTGAAAAACCATTGATAACAAACGCTTTATTGGTAAACTCAAGTATAGAATGTGCTCTGTCATTATATACAAGACCATGATAAATTTCATCAGAAATAACAAACTGTTTATCAAATTGGGCTATTGTCTGCAGTGCATCTTTGCTCATAACAATTCCTGTTGGATTACAGGGCGAATTTACCATTATAGCTTTAGTCCTTTTGGTTATTTGTTTCTTTATATCGTCAGGTCGATACTGAAAACCCTCCTCCGGATAGGTTACTATTTCATTGATCAGCCCTCCTGCTGCAATGATAAAATTTTGATAACAGGGATAGCGGGGATTTGACACAATAACATCTTCACCGGGATTAATAATTGCAAGCATGGCAAAAAGAAGTGCCGGGGAAGTCCCGGTTGTAACCAGTACCTGGTCAGGTGACAGTGACACCTTGTATTCATTGTAATAATATTCACAAATAGCTTCGCGAAGCTCAAGTAAACCTAATGCATGAGTGTATTTGGTCTTTTGTTGTTTTAATGCTTCAATTGCTGCTTCTTCAATTACGTTTGGTGTAGTAAAATCCGGTTCACCAACCTCTAAGTGAATAACATGTTCACCCTTTCGTTCCAGCTCTTCAGCCTTTGCCATGACATCCATAACAATGAATGATGTAAATTCACCTGCACGCTGTGACATCATTGTGCGATAGCTCATATCACTATACTCTCACTGTTATAAAAATTTTATACATAGTATATACATATATTATAATGATACTGCGTCTTATCAATCAATTTGTCAATGACATCCATATGTTACAAGTAAACCAATACATTCCCGGCATGACAAGCCAATTTACGGTAACTATCGCAAAAAAATAATAGCGATAGTTGACAAAATTATCCTTTCACTTTATTTTAAACATTATTCAATTAACAGTAACTATCCTGCATTCTTTGGTAAGGGGTGAAGCCTATGGTCCAGATTTTAATTTTGTACTACTCCCGTTCAGGCAATACTAAAGAACTTGCACAGGCAATAGCCCACGGGGTTAAACATGTTGAGGGTGCTCAATATATTTTACGTTCAACCGAAGAAGTGACCAAAGATGATTTTTTGAATTCACATGGAATTATTGCAGGTTCCCCTGTTTATTTTGGAACAATGGCAGCTGAATTAAAACACCTTTTTGATGACTATGTAATAATAAGAAGGAAGATGGAAAACAAAGTAGGAGCTGCATTTGCCACTTCAAGTGATCCCTCAGGTGGTAAGGGAACAACACTCCTTTCAATATTACAGGCTATGCTCATCTACGGGATGGTTATTGTTGGCGATCCAATGGATGCAACAGGCCATTATGGTATATCCTGCACTGGTGCACCCGATGAAAAGACAAAAAAGAATGCGGCACTGCTGGAAAAGCGTGTTGCCGAATTAGCAAAAAAACTCTGGGAAAAACAGTGAAACGCTGTGCCATCATAGTAGCAGGTGGTATGGGACAGCGTATGGGAAGTGCTGTCCCAAAACAATTTTTAAAGCTTGGCACAAAACCAATTATTGCATGGTCAATTGAAACATTTGTTACTTCGCAGTTAATTGATAGAATAATAATAACCATCCACCCTGATTATAAGAAGCAACTGGAAGAAGTAATAAACACATATTCCCCGGATACTGACATAATCATCACACATGGCGGGAAAACACGCCAGGAATCCTGTTTCAATGGATTACATGCGTATAATTTTGCCAGTGATGATATAGTACTGATTCATGATGCAGCACGCCCCTTTGTAACTGTGGATATGATTAACAGATGCATTGAAGCAGCTAAACTGCATGGTGCATGTGGTATATATGTGCCTGTAAAAGAAACGATTGCACAGGTTAATCATTCTCAAGTAACACACGTTTTACCGCGAGAGACTCTCTATGCTGCACAAACACCGCAATGCTTCCGTTATTCAATAATTATAGACGCACACATAAAAGCACGTGAACGCAACATTACTAACGCTACTGATGATGTTTCGTTAGCTTTGCTTGCCGGGTATACCATTAAAGCCGTAACCGGAGACTTTTATACAAACATAAAGATTACTACAAACGAAGATATGGAGTTAGCAAAATCATTAATAAATAAAGAGGACATCTGTCGTTAAGTTTGTGTAAATCTAAATTTTTACCCGATTCAAGCAAGAATTGCTATAATTTTAATCTATCTTTATCTTTTTGATATGGCCCAACTGCTTTATTTCATCAAAAAGCAAGCGTATACTGAAATCTTCATCCATCCGACAATGCACTACCAGATCACTTGTTTTGTTCTCTACATCTTCGGTAATGGATACCTGCCGTATGTCTATATTACCAGTATGCATCTTTACAGCTGTTAAAATCTGTTTTGCTGCAATAGCATCGGAATAATAGGTTATCTGCAATATCCTGATTTTCTTCTGTTCAACAAGCCACAGTTCAACTTTTTCAAATACCTGTAATGTTATCACCAATAGCACCGTAGCTATGGCCCCTAAAAAATAAAATCCTGCGCCAAATACCATGCCAATAGCCGATGTTGTCCATATTGTTGCCGCGGTAGTCAGTCCTCTGATGCTGAATCCATATTTAAAAATTGCACCTGCGCCAAGAAATCCAATGCCGCTGATTACCTGTGCAGAAAGCCGCGCAGGATCGCCTGAATCCGGTGAATACACATAGGGAATAAAATATGACAATATCATAATGATGCATGCACCTAAAGATAAAACCATGTGCGTGCGCAAACCAGCAGGTTGATAGTGGCGTTCGCGTTCAAAACCAATACAGAATCCTGCAATAATTGCACACAGTATACGTACAAGGACAGTAACAGGATGCAGCACATCAAGACCGGTAATGGTATCAATGATTGAATTCATGCAATTGTTCTATTAATAATTTTATTTGATTTTCAATGCTGTCAAGTGAAGTACTCCCATATGATTTTTTTCTTTCTGTAGATTTTTCAGGATCAAGATATTCATAAATGTCAGCATCAAATTTTTCTGAAAATTTCTTCAATTCTTCAAGAGGCAATGAAAAAAAGTTTTTATTGTTCTTTTCACAATACTTAACAACAGATCCTACAATCTCATGCGCCTGTCTGAAAGCTATACCTTTCATAACAAGATAATCAGCAACATCGGTTGCAGTGGAAAAATTTTTATATATTGCTTTCTTTGTTATATCTTCATTTACCGTCATATGCTCAATCATCTCAGCCATGCCCTTAAATACCAATTTCACAGTATCAATGGAATCAAATAGTGGTTCTTTATCTTCCTGCAGGTCACGGTTATAGCTCATTGGCAATCCTTTCAGCACCGTCAACAATGAAATTAAATTGCCATACAGCCTTCCCGTTTTCCCACGTATAAGTTCGGCAATATCGGGATTGCGCTTCTGGGGCATAATGGATGATCCTGTTGTAACGCTATCACATAGCTTTATAAAATTGAACTCAGCTGTTGACCACACAATCAAATCTTCTGCAAGCCTGGAAGAATGCATGCCCGCCATTGCAGCAAAGTACAAAAAGTCTGCAATAAAATCCCTGTCGCTTACCGCATCCATTGAATTATGTGCGACAGTTCCAAATTCCAGCTCTTTTGCAACATAGTGTCTGTCAGTAGCATAGTTAACCCCTGCCAGTGCTCCGCTTCCCAGAGGAAGAACGTCGGCAGTGCTGAATGCAAATCTGAGCCGCTTGAGATCACGCAGATACGCCCATGCATACACCATAAGGTGATGACTAAAGCGCACAGGCTGTGCTATCTGCATGTGCGTGTACCCTGGCATAATTACTTGTTTGTTTTCCTGTGCTTTCTTTATCAGTTTTTGTATCAGATCAACACAAAGTTTTTGTATATCTTTAATTTCATCTTTCAAATACAATCGTACATCTGTAACTACCTGATCATTTCGCGAACGTGCTGTATGCAATCTTTTTCCAGCTTCATCAATGAGCTCTGTTAATCGGGCTTCAATATTCATATGAATATCTTCAAGCTTTTCGTTAAACGGGAATGTGCCTTCTTCAATTTCTTTCTGAATTGTTTGCAAACCTTTTATAATAGCATTACAATCATCCTGTGTAAGCATACCCTGATTTGCTAACATCCTGGCATGTGCAATGGATCCCTGTATATCATGCTTATATAATCTGACATCAAAATGCAATGATGCAGATATCTGTTCTGTTATCTGTGAGGTTGCATCACTAAACCTTCCACCCCATAGTTTTTTATTTTTCAAAGCTGTTCTCCTGTAATAAATAAGGTTTACCCCAACTCATAGAGAGGCTGGAGTGCATGCTTCATATTTCATAAGATAATTTGAAGGAATTATTGCTGATTATTAACAACAATGTATTGATGTCAAGTATAAAGGTGAATCTACGATTTTATATTTTGCAGTATTATACCAAGATAATCGTCTAATTCCCCAATCAGAGGCTTTAATTCATATTCAAGTATATCTGAAAGGCTGACTATATCATTATTTTCCATTATGTCTGCAATTTCGGATAACATATCCTGCAATCTGATATTCAGTTCTTCAAGCGATTGATCATTATGGACAATATCTGCCAGATTTATGCCAAATACCGGTGATACCTGATAACAGGTTCGCATATATAAATAAAGGAAATCCACAAGTGTATGTATAATCTCAAGTGCTTCATTATCTTTACCCTTTTGATACAGGCCAGCTACAACCTCTAAATTATCCACCTGCTTTAAAACCATAGACTTTAAATTCAGCAGTGTCTTAAAAATAACATCCGGCGAATCCACACTCTGAATAACAAGATGCTTCAATGCATCACTGGAAAGTAAAACTCTGAATAATGTTGTTACATCATGAAACAATTCATTAATTTTATTGATATCACCATTGGTACGATTATTAGCTATCATATTTTGCAATGATTTAATTGAATCAATATATTGCTGTACTGTCATATCTTTAAACCGCATATTTCCCCTTACCAGGCTAAGTATATTCAATACCGACTGTAATACTGTAACAAGCCATTTTATACCATGATGTAACTGAGAAAACTCATCATCAGTTAATTGCGCTATTGATTCTTTATCTTTTAAATATTGTTCGGCTCGGTTACAATAAGCTATACCTTCCTTTATTGAATCAATAACAAAATCACCAACCGACTGTACATAGCAATTAATATTTTTAATATCATGTATTGGCGTATCGGGTGCTGAGTCAGGCTCATACAACACACCATCAACTATAGCACCTAAAAATATCAGGCTTCGATGAGATGCCCAGCTATTGACCGAACTCATCACATCTTTAACTGTGCTCTCTTTTTCTATGGTAAAATAAACATGATGGTCATTAATTAACAATTGCATGGTGTACCTCTTGCACTATTATTTATTTTTCAGTTTGTTTTTGCATATTCTTCATCTGCATATCCAGCCAGTTGCCCTGTGATTTGGAGCCTGAAATAGCCTTTTCCATGGAAGCAAATTTTTGCCTTAATTTTTGTTCATACGCTTTCAGATGCTCCTGCTTGCGCTCAATGCGTTCATCAGTGGCTTTAATGGATGCATCTTCAAGATCCATTTTTGCCACTATGATGTTTTTACCTGCACTGACATACGGATCCAGAATACTTTCCATTTTAAAAGCCAATCCATTATCAATCCGGTTATCGCCATCATTATCCGAACCAAAAAAATTCTGAACACCTTCCGGATTTTCTGATAACACCTCAACAAGCTTAGCCTCGTCTATTATAAGCTTGCCTTCTTTTATTGTTTCCCATTTTGCATTTATTTCACCGGTTGAAACGCCAATCTGATAAAGCATTTTAACTTGCTTTTCTACATTTGAAGGATAAGCGGAGCTAATTGCGGTCTTCAATGCATTCTGCAGCCTCATCAGAGTCATATCGCCCATAAGAATACCATTTTTATATTTATCTTTCTGATAATCACCCACCTTATCGGATTTTACTGCTTTAGTTAATTCATTATTGAAAGCAAGATAATCGTTGTATGCTTCAACAAATTTCTTTATCTTTTCAACCGCCGTTTCAGTATTTTGACGAATTGTGATAGTAACTGGTTTAATTGAAGTGCCTAATAGATTAAGGGTTACCCCCTTTAATATATCGTCAATACCGTTATTTTTTGGTCTGACTATCTCAACCCCATCAAGTTTTATTTTTGCATCATTTGCTTCAGCTACAACATTTTTTGGGTCAAGTATTCCTTCTCCCTTTATCTTGGTAATCAGTGAAGCGTCCTGAAAAGTAGCTTTGCCATCATTACAGTAGAACAAAATTTTTGTTATCTTTTTATCTGCAAAATCCTGACCAACAGGTATTTCCTGTTTTCCCTGTTTATCTGGGTCAAGCTTATATATTTTTTCAGTACGTTTACCATCTTCAACCGAAACAACCCCAACACCAAGAGTATCTTCAATCTCTTTTTTTGGTTTCTTTTCAAGAGGGCGTTCACGGGAAACATTATATCCTTTCAGCTCAATACCCTTTATAACAGTTGTTTCATCAGGACCTATCTCAACCTTGTATGGTATTACTTCATCTTCTGATTTTTCTTTTGAATATGTAACATTCAGCTCAAGGATTGACTGCTTTTGTGCTTTATACTCAACCGGTAAAACATACTCACGCCATAATCTGGCATCTATTGTTAGCATCTTCCCATCTTTATCAACTGTCAGAGTTCCATCTTCATCTTCTACAGGTTTGTCACCGGTATAACCTGTAAAATATTTTGTATCAAAGATTATTTTCTGTGATTCCTTTGCTGCACCCTTTTCACCTTTTACCAGTCCAATCTTTTTTAAGTACTCTTCATCGCCCCGTATCTTTAATTCACCCTTTTTCCCCGGAACTTTTGATTCAATGGTTAAAATACTTTTATCATCAATAGTTTTAATTGTTGTTGTCGAAACAATACCAGATGCAATTTCATTAATTTTATCACTCAATGTTTTTATGTTACCACCACGAAATTTTATGGTATAAGAATTTCCATCTACTTCAATGCCGAAAGTTCCTGCGGGCAATATCTCATCTTGTTTAATCTGATCAGTGGATATTTTGTGTGTTGAAGCTAAATTCAATACTTCAAGTGTGTGTGTGCCATTCACTGCATGCCGCGACGCCTGAGCCTGCAAAACACCAGTATCAGAAATTTGTATACCTTTTTCTTTAAATGGAGCCCTGAACCCATATAAGTCCTTTGTGGCATCATTTAACGTATGAAGCTTGGTCTGAAGCTGACGCAAAGCTTCTTTTCGGAGAGAATATCTATCCTTTTCTTCCTGCCATTGTATAATAGGCCTGGCTTCTACCTCAACCAGCTTTTGAATTATCTGGTCAGTATCCATCCCTGATGCTACGCCGCCTAAAGTGACTGGCATACATGTATCCCTTCATGTAAGATAATAGTAAAGATAGCTATTAATCCATACTATTTCAATACATTATCGGCAAAATTCAGCAATCACTAAAGCGACATATTACAACAAAATTATCTTGACTCATCAATAAACATGCCTATCATTTCTCTGATCTGAGCAGCAAGCCTGATTACCTCTTTTGGCGGTATTTCCCGTATCACTTCATTATTGCTGGCATCAACTACACGCATAACAATTCTATCAGTCTTTTCATCAACAGAAAATGCTATACGATTGTTGACTGTTTTTGCTGCAGCATTGAGCATATCTACAGCATCATTCAAATTTTCCTTTGAGAAACGGGGTTCTTCATATTTTTTATCCTCATTTCGTGCTTCAGGCTGTTTAACCTTGAAAGCATTTACAGGCACATTCCCCGAAACTTTGCTTATATCCATACAAGTTACCTCCTTGTATACTTAAAAAACTTCCCTGTAAAAAATTGTAAAAAAATGTTTGCCCTCTCCTTGAAAATTCTTGGAGAGGGCAAATTCCGGTCGGCACTGCGGTAACCGGATATTCCCCTCATCCCAATAAGTGCAATACCAGCTGAGGCTTGAAATTGGCCTGAGCCAGCATCGCAACACCACTCTGGACAAGGATCTGGTCCTTTGTAAACTCAACCATTTCAGCTGCCATATCCGCATCCCGTATACGGGAGTCAGCAGCCAGCATATTTTCATAGGACATCGCCAGTGCAGTGATGGTATTTTCCATCCTGTTGTAGTAGCCACCAAGGTCTGCCCTTTGCCGATTCAGCTTATCTAAAGCTGCATCAATATACCCTATCATGGCATTTGCCTGACCAACAGTGGAAATTGACCGTTTCCGGTTCCCATCATAAAGGTTTAAAGCCTTGGCACTCATCGTAGTAATAAAGGCTCTAATCCTTTGCCCCTGGTTTGGCCCAATATGAAAGAATATGCTTCCCACTCGCGAGTTGCGCGCATATATGCCGGTGAGCATCTTCATACGGTTGAATTCTGCTGAAGTTGAGATCCTGTCGATCTCATCTATCAACTGCGAAACTTCAACCTGAATCTGCGCACGGTCGGCATTTGAATAAATTCCGTTTGCGGCCTGAACCGATAGCATCCGGATCCTCTGCAGAATATCATTAATCTGCTGTAATGATCCTTCAGCAACCTGAATAAACGAAAGCCCGTTTTCGGCATTTCGTTCAGCCTGGAACAAACCATTAATCTGCGTCCTCATTTTTTCAGACACAGCAAGTCCCGAAGCATCATCACCAGCCCTGTTAATCTGCTGGCCGGATGCCAACCGCTCAATGGATTTATCCATTCGCGATGAGACGATCTTAAGCTGCCTGTTAGCGAATATAGCGCTTAAGTTGTGATTGATTCTCATAAACTCTCCCTCCCTTGAACATTTACAGGATACCCCGGTATTTCTGTTGAGATATCTCAGGATTTGTCAGTATGTTCATCATGAACATACTGGGTCTGATGTAAGACCAGGGGTTTTCTCCCCAATGTTGCCCGGACTGCCCATCATCCAGACATCATCAGCTGCCGTAATTCTGGCAGCCGGTGACGCCCTCCCATCATCACCGGCCGCCAGAACAAGCAGCCGAATAGAAAGGACAGTCCCGGTACAATTGTCCAGGGAGAGTGAGAATCATCACAAAAGTTTTCAAAGAACCATTAGGTGTGTCCCTTTGCTGATTACACAAGTAATCGTAACACCGATTGGGGTTGTAAATTAGCCTGTGCTAACATTGCAGTGCCTGACTGCACAAGGACTGTGTTCTTGGTAAATTCTACCATTTCTTCAGCCATATCAGTATCCCTGATACGGGATTCTGATGCCTGAACATTTTCATATGCGGTCATAAGCCCCTTTGCTGTATGCTCAAGCCTGTTATAGTAGGCACCTAAATCAGCACGCTGCTTGGAAAGCTTTTGTAATGCAGCATCCATTACACCAATGGTTGCATTTGCACCACCCGGCGAAGTGAGGGTAATTGCAATTTTACCGGTAGCATCTTTCATCCTGAAAGCCTGAGCTGTCATAGTTCCAATGAATACCCTTACGCGCTGATTGGCGTTAGGTCCCATATGAAACCACATGCTTGACTTTGGATTAATCTTGGAAAATTCGCCGGTCAATATTTTAAACCGGTTAAATTCCGCCTGTGATGCTATACGGTCCACTTCATCTACCAGGGCAGATACTTCAACCTGAATAAGCTGGCGATCTGCGTTGGTATAGATGCCGTTTGCAGCCTGAACTGCCAGAACCCTTATTCTCTGGATAATCTGGGCAGTCTGTGCCAAATACCCTTCTGCAGTCTGAACAAACGACATACCGTCTTCGGTATTTCGTTCGGCCTGACGCAAACCCTGAATCTGGGTTCGCATCTTTTCAGACACTGCCAAACCGGAAGCATCATCGCCGGCTCTGTTTATTCTTTCGCCAGACGATAGCTTTTCCATGCTCTTGTTCACATTCCACTGTGTGAACTTCAACGTTCTGTTAGCATTTACAGCACTCATGTTGTGGTTGATAATCATTTTACACTCCTTTGCACATTAGTTTTGGCTTCCCTGCCATTGTAATACACCACACCGGGCAGAAAGCGCAGTGCATTAGTGTACGGTAGCATTGTGTGCTACCTGTTCCAGGCTTGTATCTGGGCTCATACAAGACCAGAACTATCGTATAATGCAAGCCTGGAGTGAAGTTATCAAACCACATACCCCAATAGGTGTTTTCAAAGATCAATCTCAGGAGACACTACTCCCTGCTCGACTTTTCGTCACCGTAGGCCTGAAACATAAATGCAGTATAACCTTAAAATTATCGTTTAATAGTATTTAGAGGCAATTATTAGATAATACGATTCAATTATTACTTATTTTTATATATTTCTTATTTTTTATTTTACTGGATTTGTACAATAGATGCTCAACAAGCAGGAAGCAGCCATCAGATTGCAAGCGGAGCACGTCCACAGCATTTTTTAAATTTTTTGCCCGAACCACATGGACAGATATCATTACGCTGAACCAGTTTAAATTGTCCAGATTGCACTGATTGCTTTAATTTACCAACCCTTGTAACCAATTCATTTTCATAGGGCCGATAATGCTCAAAAAGCATCTTCCATGCTTTGCACAATTTGCTTGTACCTCTTTCATTTATATTGTTAGTAAATCTATACCTGGTACAATCGCCCATACAAAAATTATTAATACTGCACGTACTGCATTCGTTAGTTATTTCACGTTTGAGCAGTGCAAATGTATTGCGTTTTTCACTTTTCAAAATATCCTGCAAGCGATAGTTCATAATATTGCCTAACTGCCACTCCGGATATACAAAAAAATCACAGGGATAACAATCACCATTATGCTCAACCACGATATATGAATTGCATTCCTCAAGCCAGGAACATGACGTTTTTGCCCCATAATAAGAATACAGTAGAAGATCCTGAAATAACCTGATGGATACATAGGGAAAACCATCCTGATACCATGCATCAAAAAGATCGCAATAAAAATTTCCCAGCTCCCTTCCACTGATACTGTATGGCATACGATTCCCCAGTTCATCATGTTCAAAACAGGGAATAAACTGAAGATAGGCAAAATTATTCTGCCGGAAAAATGAGTATACTTCGTTTGCCTTTGTCACATTTGCATCTGTCAGCAATGTAAGTATATTATACTGCACCAGATACTCATTCATATGAGCTATCGCTGCCATAACTTTATCAAAGCTGCCATGCCCCGCATAATCTTTTCGATACGTATCATGAATTGGCTGTGGCCCATCCAGGCTTATGCCAACCAGAAAATTATTGCGTGATAAAAATTCACACCATTCTTCATTAAGAAGAATTCCATTTGTTTGAAGTGAATTTTCAATTGTTTGATTTGGTTTGCGATAGTTCCTTTGTAAAGTAACTATCGCCCTAAAAAAATCAAGCCCGGCTAACATTGGCTCACCACCCTGCCAGCAAAAAGAAATATACTTTGCATTGGTATTCACTGCAGATTGTATAAGTTGTTCAACTATAGATAAAGACATAACTTGGGGATGATTGGGATATACGTCATGTACACGTTTGTAAAAGCAGTAATCACATGATAGATTACACTGATACGATACCGGTTTTACTAAGAATGAAAGAGTTTCCATAGTGGTAACAATTATTTCCAGCCTCGTATATTTGAGTAAAATTCCTTTTCAAAAGCCAAAAGTTTTACATTGCAATTATTTGACTTTTTTATCATAGGTCCAAAAGTACAGCTTGTAAAAAGCATATAGTCACACAAGGTATTTGCAAGCGATTTATGATGTTTTTTTATTTTTGTTGCTTTATTCATGCATCTCTATTATGCTTCATCAATTCTTATTTGCATGGGAGATTCACGATGGCAGTAGATATTCAATTAGTAGAAAATTCAAAAAGCAAAATATTCCCACATTTTATCAATATTCCTCATAAAATCTACACTAACAATGATAAATGGGTCCCATGGCTACATAATGAGATGAAACTTTTTATTGATAAAAAGCATCCGATGTTTTTCCACTCTGATGGTGATTTCTTTGTAGCAATGCGCAATAACTCCCCGGCAGGAAGGATTTTTATATTTGAAAATACCATGTATAATAAAACCCATAACATGAAGAGTGCACATTTTTATTTTATTGATTTTTATGATGACAGGGAAGTTGCTGATTGCTTATTCAGTGCTGCCGTAGACTGGGCAAAAAAAAGACATTGTAACAGCCTGCTTGGCCCCATGGGATTTGGTGGAGTAACCGGCGGCGGTTTATTAATCGAAGGGTTTGAGCACCGTGCTTCCATGACCATGATGATGTATAACCATCCGTATTACCGTGATCACATTGAAGCATCTGGCTTTACAAAATATTTAGATAATTTTTCTTTTTACCTTCCCTCTACCGCACAACTGCCTGAAGGCTTACGGCAAACTGCTGAAGCCTTACTTGCAAAAGGTGAATTCAAAGTCTTAAAATTTAAATCAAAAAAGGAATTACAAAAAGTTGCTGATGATGTTATCTATGTATTCATGAAAACTTTAAGTGATCATGCTGGAAATTATGAGCTTACCAAACCTGAATGTGACTACATAGTTAAAAGCTTATTACAGGTAGCCAATCCTGAACTTATCAAAATCATTACCTACAAGAGTACAATAATAGGATTTCTTTTTGGCTTTCACGATTTATCAGCTGCACTACAAAAAGCAAATGGGAAGCTTACCCCTTTATCCATTTATAGAATTATACGCGAATACAAAAAAACAAACTGGATACTGGTTAACGGGATGGGCATACTCCCAGAATTTCAGGGACTGGGGGCCAATGCGGTATTATATGCCGAACTTGAAAAAACCATACGGCAATATCCTCAGTTTAAACATTTAGAAATGGTACAGATACAGGAAACTACAAATAAAATGCTCAGTAATGTTAAAACATTAAATGGAAGGACATTCAAAACTCACCGGATGTATCAGCTACAACTATAACCTGGTACCAACATGAACTCTTCACAATACATGAATATCAATTATTAATACAAAACCCATTCCGTAATTCATCAGATTGTATTTTATTTGACAATCCGTTATAGGTTGAAAATATTGCTCTAACAATATATATACTATATCAGTCAATGGAGATTGGCATGAAAAAGTTAAAAGTATTTTGTACGATAGCTTTTGTTATTGTGGCAATAGCTATGCCACTGGTGTATGTAAGTGCTGGTTACGCTGAAGCAGGGCATCCTGCACTTACAGCAGAATCAGCTGCACCACATGGCGGGCATGACATTGGTACACAATTGCCATTATGGTCAGTACTGCCGTTTGCAGGGATTTTACTGTCAATAGCGCTTTTTCCTTTATTTGCCCCTCATTTCTGGCATCACCATTTTCCTAAAGTTTCGGCTTTCTGGTCACTTGTATTTGCAATCCCCTTTGTTATTTACTATAAAGGAGTAGCTGTACATGAAATCCTGCATATTTACATCGTTGATTATATCCCTTTTATTATTTTATTGTGGGCACTATTTACCATTTCAGGTGGCATCCTGGTACGTGGTACATTAAAAGGAACCCCTTTAGTTAATACCATCATACTGGTTATTGGGTCTTTTCTTGCATCCTGGATTGGGACTACTGGTGCGTCAATGCTTTTGATACGACCAATACTGCGCTCAAATGCATGGCGCAAACACAAAGTACATACCATAGTATTTTTTATATTCCTGGTAAGCAACATTGGCGGTTCATTAACACCGCTTGGCGACCCACCCCTATTTTTAGGATTTTTACATGGAGTGCCATTCTTCTGGACACTCACACATCTTTTTACTGTATGGGGTTTTGCAGTAATAATACTGTTGACACTTTATTTCATTATCGATTCATATTTTTATAGCAAGGAAGATAAATCCAGAGAAGACTATGGCGAAAATAAAGCTATTAAAATTGAAGGCTGGCACAACTTGATCTTCCTTATCGGTGTTGTAGGTGGTGTTCTTTTTAGTGGATTGGTCAAATTAGGTGAAGTAAATATCTTTGGGATTCATCAAACAATCGAAAACTTGATCAGGGATGCTATACTTGTTCTTATGGGGTTGCTATCACTTAAAACCACTACCCAGCAAATTCGTAAAGATAATGAATTTACATGGTCCCCCATTCAGGAAGTTGCATACCTGTTTGCGGGAATATTTATGACCATTATTCCGGCCCTTGCAATATTAAAAGCTGGTGAACATGGGGCACTGGCTTTCCTTATAAATGCTGTTAAACAGCCTGCGCATTATTTCTGGGCAACAGGTTCTCTTTCAAGTTTTCTTGACAATGCCCCAACGTATTTAACGTTTTTCAATACAGCGCTGGGAAGCTTTTATGCGGGCATGCCTGAAATTGAAGCTGTACATCAACTGATTGCAAATCAAAACGTATATTTACAGGCAATAGCAGCAGGTGCGGTATTTATGGGTGCCAATACCTATATTGGTAATGCCCCTAATTTTATGGTAAAATCAATTTCAGAAGAAGCAGGAATACAAATGCCAAGCTTCTTTGGGTATATGTTTAAGTATTC
This sequence comes from Leptospira biflexa, assembly GCA_020721905.1. GTDB lineage: Bacteria > Spirochaetota > UBA4802 > UBA4802 > UB4802 > UBA4802. The sequence continues at coordinate 49,394 of DYLU01000012.1, forward strand.
TATTCCAATTCTTATTCCTGTGTTCATTCTTGTTACCTATGTGTTTTTCAAATAATATACTTTTGATGAAGCAGGGTAAACTATTTCCCCTGCTTCATCAACAATAATAATAAACTTGAGGTGGTATTGTGCCAAAAACATTTTATGAAGTAGTGCTGGAAGGCCATTATAACTTTGTATATGGTATACTTGAGTGATATAAAATAGCGTTAGGCAAAAACTTTATTTATTATTTAAGCCAACAGGTTAATGTAAAAGCAACAACACTTTCTGAGTCTCTTAAAGAATTCCTTGCCCTTAAAAGCAAGTTGCAATATAGTATTATTGATGCAAATTCCGGAAAAAAATTTAAAGCAGCTGTTAAACAGCAGTGTGATGAATCATTTATTAATAAAAAATACATTAAATCATTTAAAAGATTGAAAGTGCTTCATTTGATTTTAACTTTGATTATTACGCTAAAAAAGTACGGTAATGAAATAAAAAGTATATTAAAATCATTACCTGAATAAAGTAAGCTAGTTGACTGCGCACCAAAGGAAAAAATTCATAAGGATGCAAAAGGAACTGAATTGTACACACCTGACCATGAATACTCATTCAATGGTAAAGGTAAATTGGTTGACAACATTGGGGCAATTATTGCATGTAACAGGAAAATTGACAGATGTATCTTCTATCAGCTTACAGTTGGAAAAGGAAAGCATTCACTTCCAGGCTATATCAGGCTGTCAGAAAGTGAACATTATTCTATAAGTTGTGCATAAATTTTCATTCAGGAATGAATAGTATACTCCGATACTAATTATATATCATCACATAGTCTACATTTTTACTGGATTAGAAAAATAAGAACCATGAAAAAAACATTAACAATTATTATAATCAGTATTGTGTGTATTGCCTCAATTATCATATATTCAAGGTACAGAATGTCATCTTTTGAACCCCAATATATAGGATTTCTTACTGTTGAAAACAGCACCATTATAAAACAATTAGATACAGTATTACAAAAAACAAATATAGCAGGTATCAGGGGTGATAAAGAATTGCCAAAATGTTTAGAGGAACAGATTAAATCCTTAAAGCAATTATCACTGATTGCAATCACTGATAATGAATACAGTGTTCTTATAGCAGCTAAAAAAGACAGAATTATTAACCAAAAACTTTTTGATGCAATTATTACCGATATTTCCCAGAAAAAACTATTGCCCAGAACAACATTTCCGCAAATCACACGGTACTACAGCAATTATAAATATTATTTTTTTATTTATAACGCTCCACAGTATACTATCATCACAACGTATAGTTTTGTATTGCCCAAAAATCTTATTATGAAATTAGCCCTTGAAAACCTTCTCATTGTCATACTGTTTATCATCATTGGTACTGCTGTAATTATCACACTTCAACAGGAAGCCAGCAAACCCAACACCATGAAGGTGCAAAAAACAGAAATAAAACAACAAACGCCAAATCCCGTTGAAAGTCTATGCCAGCAGTTTTCAATTGTTTCAGTAACTATCGCACAACAAAATAAAAAAGGTAACCTGAAAACCATTTACAGCTACCCTGATAAAAAACAAAACGTATATCTGCAGGCAGAAATAATTAATGAATTGCTTAATGGCGTGCATATACTTGCAGAAAAAAATACTGTATTAATCTTCCATAATGATACCACTCAGCTTTTTTTCAGACTGGTTAAGCATCAGGCTTTTAAAGGAAAAACAATACAGGATATAAAAACATTTATAGATAATAACGTTGACTTGCTTCTTAAATTTTTGAAAATAAAGAAATAAATGTTTTGCATTCACCTATACTTTTAAGATATCACCATTACTATGAAAATCTACAGAAATATCCCTATTATTTATGAAGATAATCACATCATTGTTGCCGAAAAGCCTGCGGGCATGTTAAGCCAGAAAGATTATACTGATGCTGATTCATTGCTTGAAATTCTTAAGGAATATATCAAAGCCACGCATAAAAAGCCTGGCAATGTATTCCTTGGTCTTGTTCACAGGCTTGATAAACAGGTCACAGGAATCATGGTATATGCAAAGACATCCAAGGCTGCTTCACGCCTTTCGTCTCAATTCAGAAGCCATGATGTTATCAAGGTATACTGTGCAGCTGTACAAACTCCCACAAGCACTGATACTGCATGGCATACAATTCATGACACAATCATTCGGGACCATGACAGGACACTGATTTCCAATGATAACCATACTGCCATGCAGGCATCACTTACATATAAAATCATTTATACCGAACCATCATATTCGCTTGTCTTGATTCAACTGTATACGGGTAAAAAGCACCAGATACGTGCCCAGATGTCCCATCTGGGCATGCCCATTGCCAATGACAATAAATATGGCGCAGCTTTGTTATTACCTGAAACTGCAATTGCCCTGCATGCGGTGTACCTGCAATTTATTCATCCTGTTACAAAAGAGCACATATCCTTTTATTCCAAACCCAGGGGCATTATAGCTTCTGTCTTCAATACCATTGATGTTGATCATGTAATTAAAAATGCATTGATCCAGGAAGGCTATTCCTTATAATACGTATGGGCGATAGTTACCATGATAATAAGTGCAAGCCGAAGAACTGACATCCCTGCATTCTATTCACAGTGGTTTATGGATTGCATACAAAAAGGTCATTGCCCTGTTACCAATCCATTTAATCCCAACTATACAAAAGAAGTGTCCTTGCTGCCATCAGATGTTGAAGCAATAGTCTTCTGGACGCGATACCCTGCAGGACTTATGAAACATTTAGTTCAGTTGACTGATTCAGGATACCGTTACATCTTTTTATACACCATTACAGGTTATCCACGATGGCTTGAACCTTATTCACCGGATTTGCCGCACGCAATACAGGCATTTAAAGATGTAAGCATGATGCTTGGATCACAAAAGATAGTTTGGCGCTATGATCCAATAGTGTTTTCAAAAGAATTGGATTTTGATTTTCACATAAAAAATTTTGCTTCCATAGCACAACAATTACAGGGCTACACACAAAGGGTTATTATAAGCATTATGGAACCATACAAAAAAATTATTCGCAGGCTAAAACCTTTTGCTGCAAAAGAAGTTGTATTATATCCAATGAACATTTTTAACCACGCTGCGCTTTCCAGTTTTTTTACCTGCATAACGCATATCGCTACTAATTGTGGCATGCATATTCAAAGCTGCTGCAGTAATCTTGCTGAATATGGTATTGCAAATGGTGCATGTATTGACGGCAATCTTATCAATTCTGTTTTTGGGTTGGATTTACATTTTGACAAAGACACATATCAACGAAACAATTGCCTGTGTGCAAAAAGTATTGACATTGGCAGCTATAATACATGCAGGTTTGAGTGTTTATACTGTTACGCCAGCAGGTAATTTTAACAGTAACTATCGCCCATACTATATTAAACCAAAACTTTATTAAACATGATTAACCAAAAATCACAGCTTTTCTATGACAGCTGCATTATTGATAAAAGCTCATTAAACACCATGAACTATTATGGGAAACATCACATTCCATTTCTATTTGTCATTGATTATCTGGCACAAAGACCATTTATTTGCCCAATTAAAAACATTCCCAAAACCGTACTATTTTCTATTGGTGGACATTCCAACATTGATTCTACCAAACTACAGCATAGATCAAAACTTAATTTTGATAAAAATCCCATTCCATATAATACATTCTTACAATCGTTTGCTACTGTTCAATCACACATCAAAGAAGGCAATTCATATTTAGTCAATCTTACCTTTCCAACATCAATAACCACTAATTATTCATTATATGATATCTTCATTCATAGTAATGCCCCATATAAACTGCTTTTCAATGATCAATTTGTTGTCTTTTCACCTGAAACGTTTGTTACAATACACAATGGATTCATCTATACATATCCAATGAAAGGAACAATAGATGCCAGTATCCCAAACGCAGAAGAACGTTTAATGAATGATAAAAAAGAATTTGCTGAACATATCACTGTAGTAGATTTACTGAGAAATGATTTAGCTAAAGTATCGTTTGATATTACTGTAGAGCAATTTAGATACGTAAGTACAGTTAAAACACATAAAATAATATTACTGCAAACAAGTTCAAAAATTAGAGGTACTTTACATAATGATTATCATGCGCATCTTGGTGATATTTTTGCAAGCTTACTACCGGCAGGCTCGGTCACAGGTGCTCCAAAGAAAAAAACAGTTGAAATAATTAAAGAAGCTGAAATATATGAAAGAGGATTTTATACAGGTGTATTTGGATATTATGATGGATATAATTGTACAAGCGCAGTTATGATCAGATTTATTGAACACTGTAACGATACACTTGTATATAAAAGTGGTGGCGGCGTTACCATCTATAGCAATCCTGTTTATGAATACAATGAAATGATTGAGAAGGTGTATGTCCCTGTTGATTGAATCTCTATGCTGTGTTGATGGTGAAATTAAGAATGTGCACTATCACAATATGCGTATGAATAAAAGCCGCTATGATTTGTTTGGCTGCAAGGATACCATCAACATAATGGATTATATAAGCATCCGTGAACCTGTCAATAAAGGGATATGGAAAATAAGAATACGGTATGATATAACAATAGGACCTATTGAATTTGAACTTTATACAAAAAAATCCATACAATCATTAAAGGTTGTGTATGATGATACCATAGATTATTCATTTAAATATGCTAATAGATCACACATAGCAAAACTTTTTGAGGAACGTGGTACAGCAGATGATATACTGATTATTAAAAATGGTTTTGTCACCGATAGCTCATCAGCAAATGTTGTTTTTTATAATAGATCTCAATGGATTACTCCCTCCACTCCACTTTTACCAGGAACTAAACGCGCAAAATTGATTGATGAAGGCAAAATCATAGAAAAGAATATAGAAGTTAACGATATCAGCTCTTTTTCAAATATCAGCCTGATAAATGCTTTTTTAGATATTGGCGATATTATTATACCAGTAACATCTATTATTTGGTAAAATTTTACCACTGATGTATCACGTATTCTTCCACCACAATGGAACTTGCTTTAAAATCGTATCAGGTTACCCATACCGGGTATAATACTACACTACTTTTCAAAACGAAAAGATCTTACTATCTTTAAAAACGTTTCTTCATAACGATCAAATGAATGAGGCAGTGCAGTACAGGTGATTACATACACTTTATTTTTATAGAGGCAATAATACTGCAACACTTTCAATTTCAGTCCACTCATAGTATATGTAAATCCTAAAATCATAGCAGGCTTGCGTGCCAACCAGGTATTGTTTTTATACAGCAGCCTGTAATCTTTTGAATAACTTTTTAAATTCTTTTGTGAAAGCTCAAAATATTTCTTTAGAGTACTATCACCTGAAACTTCCTCAATTGTAATGGCAACATTTTCCCTGAATTCATCACGGATACCTTCTTCAGGACTCAATGCAACAACCGCTGTACCCATTTCCTTCTGCTGTATTTCCCAGTATTTTGGGAATACAATGGAAAAGTTATATTCATCATTGTAAAACCTGCCCTTTTCCTTTCGTGAACAACCGGTTAGCATCATTATACTCAATACAATGATTGATATACTTAGTAAGTATTTTCCTTTCATATTTTTTGCTCCAGATTACATAGAACACATCTGTATAATAATATATCCTGCGCTCATTATGGTAGCGTATTACATATTCATTTATGTCATACTATATTTTTTTAAGTATTATTAGCAATGCTTTTTTTTCTTTCATCCAGTATTCTTTTTATTTCATCAAAGCCTTCACGTGTAATGGGAAGTATAGAAACAAAATACACCGAAAACAAAAAGCATATACCCGGCGCAAATGCCATCATAAAGCGTATAACTGAAACTGCAGATTGCGGCTGAGCTGTAGCACTGTTTTCAATATATCCAAAAAAACCTAAGAAAGCTGAAGCCAGTGCAATGGCAGTAGCCGAAGCAACCTTATACAAAAAAGTTGTGATACCATAAAACGCGCCTTCACGCCGCACACCGTTTTTATACTCATCATATTCAATAACATCAGGAATCATTGAAAACGGAATAATCTGGGATGCAGATATACCAATACCTGCAAGCACACCAATCATTATTACAAACTGCAGATTACCTACCGGAGCTATCAGGCATAACAGTAATGATAGTGTAAAATACACAGCAGCTATGATATATGCACGACGTTTATCTAATCTATCAGAAATGTATATCCATAGCGGCGCTGAACACACTGCAATGATTAGCGGTATTCCCATAACAACGAATGTCATATCTTCTGAAATACGAATCACATCCTTCAAAAAGAAGATAAAAAGAGCCTGTATCAGATCAAAACCAATCATGTTGAATAAAAACATGCCAAGAATTATTCTAAACTCACGCAATGAAAGTACATCCTTAAATGTTTGTATAAGCCCATCCTGCACAGCGGTTTTTGAAGTAACGCGCTCTTTGGTACCGGCAAACGTTATGAAAATTAAAACAATTATAATAATGCCAAATATAACACCCATAACGGGGTAGCTTGTTACATATTCTTCCTTTCCTTTAAAAATCACATCAACAATCAATGAGACCCCAACAGCAGCAATAAGATTACCAACAAATGAAAGTGACATTCTAAAGCCTGCTATACTAGTGCGCTCATCATAGTTTTGCGATAGCTCCGGCATCAATGCATTGTATGGAACAGCAACCACTGTAAAGGCAGTATTAAATAAAATGGCAATGGCAGCATAGTATCCTAACAGGAGCAATTGATTGGTAAAAGGCACCAGCCAGATGAGCATGAACATAATTCCAAATGGAATGCTGCCAAAAAGAAAATACACACGACGCTTCCCAAACCGGGATACAGTTCTGTCGCTAATCATTCCCATAAGGGGATCGGTAATTGCATCCCATGCACGGGCAATAAAAAATATAACGCCTGCCCATTGCGCCGGCAACCCTGCTACATTCACAAGGAAAAATAAAAAGTAAAAACCAATTGTGGTATAGGCAATATTTATTGCCAGATCACCCACCCCATACGCTATCTTTTCAATGATTGGAACTACGTATCCTTCTTTCATTGGCGTGCCACCTTTTTATATTTTTATATATAAAGTTACTCTCAATTAATTAATACTGGTGAGCATTTAAATGCACCAATGGACAAAAATCAAGACATTTTATTGCATTTTTACGGTACCAAAAGTTAATTTTTAAAATATGAGTATATGTTTCTAAAAAAAGAATACGTTATTTCCATGCAACAAGGCTTACACTTTTCACAACATCTTTATACTGCTCAAAATCTTTAAATGATGCACCCTCAATATTCATCCCATTGTCAAATATGTTCCCATAACTATATTCTTTAACAATTTCAACATTTGTAAAGCCGGCGCTATACAGTAAACGAATATATTCATCTTTTTGAATTGCTCCTGCAATACAACTCACATAGGCATCCATTGATTCCATAAATCCAGATAGGAGTGTTCCTTCCAGTACTATATCGGATACTGCAAGCCTTCCACCTTTTTTTAATACCCGGAAAGCTTCCTTAAAAACTTTCCCTTTGTCAGGAGCTAAATTTATAACACAATTTGATAGTATTACGTCAATGGAATTATCGTCAACGGGCAAATGCTCAATATCACCCAGAATGAATTCAACATTGGTAATGTGTAACTTTTCAGCATTTTCTTTTGCCAGTGCAATCATCTCAGGCGTCATATCAACACCAATTACTTTACCACCTGAACCAACCTTCCGTGCAGCCAGAAAGCAATCAATCCCTGCACCACTGCCTAAATCAAGAACTATCTCCCCCTGTTTCAGAGAAGCTATTGCATTTGGATTACCACATCCCAATCCCAAATTAGCTATTTCAAGATTAGCCAGTTCATCTGATGAATACCCGGCTTTTGCAGCAATATCAGCTGGTGTACAGCAACTGCCACCAGAACAGCATGAAGTTTTTGACAGGGCTATGGTGCCGTAATTTTGTTGAACAATTTTTTTAATTTTCGTGTTTGTATCCATACTCATCTTCCTATATTACTGAATACCGGTGCTATTTGCTCAAAGACAGCTGAATTTAATGAATCGGTTTTTACAAAAGCAATGCAACATAACGATTCAGTGGTATTAAGGGTTATAACTACAAACTTGTCTCCTGCCTTAACCCCATACTTTTCCCTGAGATCTTTTGGCAATACCAATTGACCGCGTTCATCTACCGAAACAACTGCTTCTATTGAACAAGATGAATTGCAACAATGATTATTGCATAATATTCCCTTATAATCATAAAATAATGCTTATTATGAATTTACTGTATTTTCTGATTATTCTTATATTGAATTAAATACAGCTATTTTGTTAACATAAATTTTGCAAATTTATTTTTTTTATTAAATTCTTAGGCTCTGACCCTATATTACGAAGGCAGAATATAGAAAAGAGGCAGGCAATACTGGAAGATTTTCAAAAGCTATTGGAAAATGAATCGTATGGTAAGAAAGTCAATAGAGTGGACCATAATTCACGGTTGATGAAAAAAACCGATTTATTACAGGTGTCTTGAGAGAGTTCTAACTGAATGAAAATTGATCTGTGCAGGGGTTAATTTTTTTAAAATAATTAATTTTCTTCAGGGAAAAGATTGGAAAACATTGCTTGAGCAGGCATTGATGTAGGAGAAGCAATACGGAGGTTATGCAGAGAATCGTTTAATGTAATAGTTTAACCAGTGTTTCTGCTTATACTATGTGAAAAGTTAACGTATTGAACAATGGGCGGGAATGCACATGCATACAATTCCCCACCCTCAAATGGATAAAAAACTAATGTGCAAAAAAAAGGATGAATTGTAATAGTTTCGACTTGAGTCATAATAAAGAATCTGTTGTACCGACAATGCTTCCAGAGAAATTTTAAGAAGAGAAAGGAGAGTCGATTCCCTTTTTTAAACTCCTTTCGTCTATTTCAATGCAATCTATCAAATCAACGTGAGAAACTCACTAAATCTTTTGTACTAACATGAGGAGCAAAACTATGTTTTAGACTATGGGAAGACAATCATAGCTTTGTCATCCCCAAGTTTAGTCACTTTAAGATCTTCCTTATAAAACTTGGCAACCCCTTTAATTAGGCCTATCATAAAATCAATTAGCCCTCTCTTTGATACATACTTCATAATTAGGGTCTTTTCATTTTCCCATTCATATTCAAATTTTGGAGGAGTAGCACCATCCATAGCTTTCGTCATTGCAACATGAACCTCATTCATACTCAATAGAAAATCCTTTGCCGTTTTGGCACTTATATAAAAAGCCTTATATATTTTCTGTGAATATACATTAACCCAATAATCACCAAATGCATCTGCAGCTTGCACCAAAGAAATATTCAACACTTTACATAGAGAACCAACAACCTTCAAAACACTCTCATCAGAAACATCCTGTGATGGCATAAAGATGGTGTTTTTAGTCCATCCTGCTTCTTTAAGTACTTTTTCCCACGTCTCTTTCCCAAACTTTTCTGTTACCATTTCTTTTAAGGCAACTACAATTACCCCTTTCATAACTATTCCTCCTTTTAGATTTGACCCCTATATATTACATTGTAAATGTCAATTTAAACACAGATAATATATATATATATATTATTGACAAAAAAAATGCAAGCATTTTTTAAAAGCCTTGTATTTTCATGGGGCAGATTCCAGAATGAAGAGCAAAACAAAATAGAAAAAAATGTAGCCTCATAAGGAGCACATCCTTATAAGTGATTATGAGCAAAAACCAACATAAGGAGGTTCACATATGCGACACTATAGACATTTAAAGGAACATGAACGAATAGTCATTCGAAAAAATTATGTATTCATCAAATAAAGTAAGTAAAATCAAGAATAGCACAGGTATTGGGAAAATCGCCATCCACAGTATCATGAGAAATAAGAAGAAATGCAACAAAAGGATACAATTAGCAAGAGGCACACGCACAATCAGTAATACGGCGCAAAGCAGCAAAACAGTGCAAAATAGACATGGATACAAACTTTCAGGAAATAATAAAAAGATTATTATTTACACTTCAAACTTGAACGTGCACATAATCAGTTGTCACTTAAAAGGTATTGACTTTACTAACCATATTATATATATTAAACTTCAGTTATTTTAATACATAGTATCGAAAAAAATCATTATAAAACCCTGACACATACTATGTGATATATGTTAATATTTTTTTATGTATCGTAGTGGCTTAAATTTAAAGATTATTACTATTTGAGGTATTCTATGGGGATTCTGAAAGATGCTGGTGAATCATTAGTAAATTTTAGCGAGCGTTTCTTAGATAAAACTGAAGCATTGGCTCAGATTGCTCGCATCACCATGGAAATAAAAAAGTTGGAACATTCCATAAAAGAGATATACTT
>DYLU01000013.1 GCA_020721905.1 Leptospira biflexa
TTGTATCGCATGGTGACCCTTTACAAATTCTGTATACTGTTGCCAGCGGTCTTGCTGCACATCAGTTTAAATCTTTGCCACATTTTACCAATGCTGAAATTCGCATATTGCCATCACATTGCACAATTCAGGAGGAATATGTATCATGAATTCACCCTGGTTGCCTTTCATATACCAGTACAGCATTTTCACCATATTCTTCATTTTCACTACGATGATAGCCATAAAGAAGGATGTTATTTCACTTTCTCATCCCACTGAACGTCGTATACTATTCGAAATTATTGCAGGCTATCTGTTTTTTATCATATTCCACGCATTAATGATTATCTTTGCCGGAGTGTAAGACATGATTAAAGGTACAATACTTGATTTTGCTATTATCATATTTTATTTTTTATTTATACTGGGTTTTGGGACATTCTTTGGCAAATATGTAAAAAGCACAAAAGATTTCTTTTTTGGTGGGCAGCGTTTCAGCTGGTGGCTTATTGGATTTAGCTGCGTGGCAACAACTGTAGGGTCATACAGTTTTATCAAATATTCAGCTGTAGCATACCAGTACGGATTCTCTTCAACAATGACATACCTCAATGACTGGTTCATCATGCCACTCTTTGTATTCATATGGCTTCCAATAATATATTATTCACGAATAACATCAATACCTGAATACTTTGAAAAGCGGTTTAACAGCACCACACGAGCAATCAGCGTTATTATCCTGCTAATCTATTTATTGGGATACCTAGGCATTAATCTTTACACAATTGGAGTTGCATTTCATGCCATGTTTGGCTGGAATATCATGGTTACCGCCATACTGATATCTTTTGTATGTGCAGTGTACATGCACGCAGGTGGACAGACATCAGTAATTATGACCGACCTGGCACAGGCATTGATGTTGCTTTCAGCCGGATTCCTTGTATTTTTTCTGGGAATTGAAAAAATTGGGACTGTATCCGCTTTCTGGAAGTCTTTAGCCTATGAATTCAAATTGCCCTTTTCACCGTTCAACAAACCACCCGATTTTAATTTTGTGGGCATATTCTGGCAGGATGCATTTGGCAGTTCTATGGCATTCTATTTTATGAACCAGGGCATATTGATGCGTTTTTTAAGTGCCCGCTCACCCCGTGATGGAAGAAAAGCAATGTTTTTAGTTCTTCTTGTTCTTATGCCACTGGCTGCGTTTGCTGTTGCAAATGCAGGCTGGATAGGCAGGTCAATGCAAAATTTAGGACTGCTTTCAAATAATACTGACCCCAATCATATATTTGTTGATGTAGCTTTTGGAATCACAAAACCAGGAGTATTTGGATTTATCATGGCAAATTTAATTGCAGCTCTCATGTCAACAATTGACACTCTCATTAACGCAGTAGCTGCAATTGGTGTTAATGATATTGTAACAAAATTTGCCCCTGATAAAGAAGATACGTTTTATCTCAAATGGGCTCGCACCATTTCTTTAGCTGCTTCAGTCATCGGTGTAGCACTGGTACCCTTATTTATGCAGTTTAAATCCATCTATCTGGCACATGGTACATTTATTGCCGCCGTAACTCCTCCAATGATAGTAACTATCTTATTTGGCATTTTATGGAAACGATACACAACAAAAGCTGCTATCTATACTATGGTTCTTGGCAGTATAGCAATGCTTATCTCCATAAAATGGCCGGTATTATTAACATGTTTATCCCACGGTGTTGCAACTGAAGGGCTACACTATCTGCGGGCGCTGTATGGATTAATAGTATCTACCGCTATCAGTATTGGCATTACTATACTATCAAAAGAAAAAGAATTATCTAATATTCCCGGTCTGGTAGTTGATACCATCCATGAAGGAAAAGTTTTATTCAAAGGCGGCGAACCGGATGATTTTGATGAAGGCAAAATTATCCATTGCTACATAGCCGAGACCAGTGAAGGGGTTTCATTAAGCAAAAAGATGATGGAATATCTTCAGGCTAAACCGGGTGATATTCTTTATATAGCCGATGAGCGGTGGTGGTTAGGAGGACTTAGATCAATCCATGCAAAAGCCGGGACACCACATCAGGGAGTTGACAATGTACTATTTTTAGGCTCCGATCTTATTAAACAGGGGAATTTAGATGTAAACAGGAAAGCGTCAGTTATCAAAATTATTTAATTGTGTTATTACCCGTTTATTTCTTCTTTGCAATCAAAGCTGCAAATTTTTTAGTAAATCCATTATGAACGGAAAAACCACTGAGCTGCTGTTTAACATCTTCAATGGTAATAAACGCATTTGGTTCCAGCAGGTGGACAATTTCAACAACTCTTTTTACTTCTTTCTTTGGCACAACTGTAAACAATAAGGTAATTGGACCATTCATACCAATTCCGTCAATCTGAGTAACGCCATATCCTTCCTGCCGTAGCACCAGCGGCAGTGCTGAAACAACTTTACTGGTGATAATTCGTACAGACTGGTAGCCAATTGCAATTTTTTCTTCAAGCAGCATCCCAACATAATTACCGGTAGCAAATCCTGCAGCATATACTATATAACTGATTGCACCATCAAAATGCTTCAAAGCCGAATTTATAGCCACAAGCCAAATTAAAACTTCAAAAAATCCCAGAACTGGAGCAATAGATCTGTATCCACGAGCCATTAAAATTATGCGCATGGTGCCTATGGATACATCAAAGATACGAGCTACAAATATTAAAAACAATGTTCCGTAATCTGAAAACAATGTATTAAAAATATCTGAGATAAATTCCATAGTAAAAAAATATTACATGATATTATTTTTTCAATTATTATTCTGTACCATAATTGTGTAAAAACAATACTGAACATCCCTGCCGCAGATAGCGGTGGATATATATTGACAATTACACTTTAACAAATACCTGTATATAATTTTTGCGGGAGCATTGGTATCAGCTATTCTTTCCACTGTTGGCAGTGCTCTGTTAGCATCATCAGCCCTTTTCAATCATAATATTAATATTATCTGCTTTAACTGTCCATAACAGTAAAAGATACCTTTGTTTAAAAATTTCTTGCATTTGCATTGAGGATATGCTTTTATTATAAAACTATTGATTGAATAAATAATGTATATTCAATTAACATCAGAAGGTACAGCATGAAACGTAAATATGGTATTATTTTAATAATCTTAATTGTTATTATAAGACCACTGCATGCAACAATATTATCGCATGGAGCATACAGTTCCCAAACATTATTACATCTCATGACGGATGACAGTACAGCAAATAATGATCAACCCCCATCCCCAAATAACCAGGACGAATTTCCACAGGATGACAATTCAAATGATGATAACATGGAACAGAATGATGGTGAATATGATGAAGATGATTTAGAAGATATTCCTGATGATTTTTATGATTATCAGGAAGAAAATTTTTAAGCCCTTTTAATAACCAGGCACGGTATTGGTGATTTCCGTACTACTTTTTCAGTGACCGAACCCAACAACATTTCTTCAATATTGCTTTTACCATGTGAGCCCATGACAATGCAAGAAACATTATACTCCCTGGTTGTCTGTATAATTTCTTTAAACGGAATACCTTCTACAATTAATGGAGTAACCTTAAACAATTTTGAAAATTGCTTGATTAATTTGTGCATCTGGGTTTCAGCTTCTTTTTTCAGGATATCCGATATATCGTATGGGTAGACAAATGTTTCGCCAAATGCTGTTGTGTCTATTATTGTGCTCTGGCGTATATCGATAACATGAAGAATGATTAACTCCTTTGTTCCCGCTCTCTTCATTAATTTTATGTATGGTATGGCAGCATGAGCATATTCAGAAAAATCTGTTGGGTAGAGAATTTTTTTAAACATAACAGCACCATTTTAATGAAAATACTTATAGAATCGTTATAGTATACTAATATGAGCGATAGTAATCAAGAAAAAAAATCCCCTTTTGACGATTACAGTTTTGCTGTAATGTACGAAAGAAGGAATGACCAATTTGGATATCCCGGTAAGATTCTTGATCACGTTATAAAATATCTCAAACAATATAATGTAACATCGATTACTGATATTGGTGCAGGAACTGGCGCCTTCAGCATTCCGCTTGCTATTGTAGGATATACGGTGTATGCCGTTGAACCTTCTTTTGGCATGCAAAGTATTTTATATGAAAAAATAAAAAATCTTTATGTTAAGGTAACTATCTATCCTCAACCGCTTGAAACAATTAAATCATTGAAAGCCGATGCCTGTATAGCAATGCATTCAATATATGGTATCAAACCATTAGAAAAGGCTCTGGTCGCAATGATGCACATCGCACCTCTGGTGATAATAGCAGTACGTACAGAAAAAACATATACAGTAAGTGATGTTATCAGAAGCTATTTTAAAAAGGAACGATCAAAACACCATTTACAACACATCATTGCTTATCTAAACGAGCATTCAATATCCCATGAAATACATTATATCCACCAGGTGCATAAAGTCCAGATTCATGATATATATCAGGAGGCGTTATTTCACTGTTATGCAATGGGTTTTGATGAAAGCCATGCAGATACTATAATGACAATCCTGAAAAAACATCTTTATAAAAATGGATCATACTGGTTTGAAAATGTCCATGACGATGCAATTGTTATTATTCACACATGATTTACTGTTTTACAGTACAACAGCCTGTATCTTTAGCAATCTCATGAATTTTTGAAAAAAATTTTTCACTGCTGATAACTACTAACGAACCGTTATCAACAACCATACTATCGCGCGTTTCACCCTTTATGGAATATACAAATGGGAATGCATACATTGTATCATTGTACATATATATATACATCTGTTTGCCGGTATTAATGACAGCACCATGGTCAGTCATATGAATATCTATAAGATTGGAAAAGTTTTTGATAATTTTTTCCTGCCGGGTTTTTACATTAATACTTTTAAAATCCCAGTTACCTGCACTCCCTTTTATGACAAAAAGTGCACCATCATATAATGCATGTTTCCATGAAGCTACCCTGACGGATGGAATAAGCAAATCCCCGCTTTTAGTTATTACCCAAAGA
Source organism: Leptospira biflexa (assembly GCA_020721905.1). Taxonomy (GTDB): domain Bacteria; phylum Spirochaetota; class UBA4802; order UBA4802; family UB4802; genus UBA4802. The sequence continues at coordinate 5,086 of DYLU01000013.1, forward strand.
TTATATGTTCCGGCAATACCTGCAATAACAATCAGCTTATCATCTGCAACATCGATATACGCTTTATAATATTTAAATGCTTCAGGCGGGGAAAATTCTATTGAAGATATTTTTTTAATTTGCTCATCTTTTGTATTATACAAAAATAATTCTTTACCGCAAAGGAAGTAGGTATGTGTTCCATGGGCAACTGCTTTTATGGGTTCCTGCGATGGGTTGTTTATAATTGATTCTTTATCATGGATTGAAAGATATACCACAAGACCATCCGTCACAGCACATACATCTTCTTCCCTGTCATACCATAAACTTACAACTTCACGGGGAAAAGTGTAGGAATAGTGTTCCGGATAAAGCATCGACAATACATTTTCTGAAGAGAAAATAGCAAAAGGTGTACAATAAAGATTTTGTGCTTTAACAGTCTTAATGGTAGAATAATGCAACAATCCTTCCCTGAATTTTACAAATGCACTTTGTATAAGCCCTTCATTATAAAGCCGTATCCCTTCATCTATCTCTTTTTCGCGGGAACATGAAACTGTCAAAAGCAGCACACACAAAAGCAAATAAAAAAACCTGTTCATTATTAAACCTTTTTTCCCTTAATCTTTTCCATGGTTTTCTGTAAAAATCTTCCATCCATAATTTCAATCATTTTATTTGCTGCCTGTGATTTAGCATTTATGCTGAATTTTGAAGTTGTAATAAATATGCCGCTTCTGCATTTCTCTTCCAGCATTCTCTGATAAAATGCATTAACCTGGCCTTCAGTTATATCACGGGTTGTTCGTATGAAGTTTATTAACGCTGGTGGTTCATTTATTCTTTTTACACTGAAGCATTTATACATATACTCGTTGGGCGTAACCTCCTTTTTGTACACGATGCTGTAATTAAGCTGGGCAATTATTTCGGTTATTAAAGGCTGTAACTCGGACATTGATGAAGTAAACAAAAATTTCAAATTTTTATTTTCCAGTATCGCTTTATAGTCATCCAGCTTCAGCTGAGTGCTTCGGTAATTTGGATTTATACTTGCAATTTTTTCCCAGTGATGTACAGCCTCCTGAATCTTATTTTCCATTTCATAACATTCAGCTAGCAAATACCGGTAAGCCAGCCCTTCATCAGTACTATCCTTTACATAGGATAATCCTTTCTCCAGCTCTTCTATTGCCTTCTGGTAATCATCATTATCATAATACATCTGCCCTATTTCAAACTGACTCTTAACATAGTATCTTCTGTCATTTCGTGCTTTTGTAAACATATCAAGCGCCACAGCATGATCCTTTTTCATTTTGCATATCATGCCCAGAAAATAATATGGCTCATAATAAGACGGATTTGCTTCCACTGATTTTGCAAGATATTGTTCTGCCTGCTCATAATTGGAAACATTGAACAAGCAAATTCCCAATGGACCATAAATATCAACCAATGTTGGATCCAGTGTTACCGCCTTCAACAGATAATCCTTTGCACCAATATAATCATGTTGCCGATACAGCACTATCGCAAGCCGGTGATTTGCATTAATATCATCAGGATTAAACTGTAAAATTATCCTGAACTCTTCAACCTCCTTTTGCCATTGCTGTGTTTCATGGTACAGGTCAGCAAGCATATAATGGATATCAAGCTCATTAACATACTTATTGAATTCAGGAAGGACAAGAATACCATTAAGTTCGGAAATTGCTAAAAGGTATTGTTTTTGTTTTACCAAAATCTGAGCCCGTAAGTACCGTGCTGGAACATAATCTTTTTTCCGTTCAAGAACAAGCTTGACAATTTCACTTGCCTTTGCGATGTCTCCACTATCAAGGTATTCCTGAGCTTTACGCACCTTTGCAGGATATTGGTGAGCACGTATAACTAAAAGCAATGCACCAACTATAGATGCACCCGCAATAAAAAATGTTATGCTCAGTATCGACATAGAATTTTTTACATTTAAAATTTGATTTTATTACTGCACGCATTATATTTTAAGTCAAGCATTATAGTGTGCCTTAGCTCATAATAATAATTTACAATAAAGGAACATGACAATGGCAGAGATAGGAATTATCGTGGGCAGCGAATCTGATTTGCCAAAACTAAAGGGGTGTTTCCAGACGCTTGATGATTTTACTGTTTCATATGATGTGAAGGTATATTCCGCTCACAGAACCCCTCATCTGGTAGTTGAATGGATTAAACAGATGGAAAACGCCGGAGCTTTGGTTATTATTGCAGCTGCTGGAGGAGCAGCTCACCTTCCCGGCGTTGTTGCATCACACACTGTTTTGCCTGTCATTGGCATACCCATCGAAACGCATGTATCCGGCGGCCTTGATTCGCTTTTATCCATTGTACAGATGCCATCAGGAATTCCTGTAGCAACAGTTACTATCGGTAAAGCTGGTGCTACCAATGCTGCATTGCTGGCTGTATCTATCCTGGCAACCGTCAACCCCGCTTATAAGGAAAAGCTGCGTAACTATCGCACAATCATGCAAAAAACCATTATTGAAAAAAATGAAGTACTTTCCAAACAGGGTATATACGAATACATAAAAGCTGTAGAGGCAAAGAAATGATTGAGCATGGTATTGGCGTAGCTTCCCAAAACAAGGTACTCATTTTGGATTTTGGATCACAATATACACAGCTCATTGCCCGCAAAATCAGGGAGCTTAATGTATATGCAGAGATAGTTCCCTATACAATACCCATTGATGAAATAAAAAAAGAACATCCCAAAGCTCTGATTCTTTCCGGTGGGCCTTCATCGCTGTATGAAGAAGAATCGCCAAAAATCAGTAATGACATTTTTACACTGGGTATACCGGTTCTGGGTATATGCTATGGATTGTATGTGCTTGCTGATGCTTTTGGCGGGGCGATATCGCCGTCACCTTTTAAAGAATATGGCAGGGCAGATATTACCATTGTAAATGATTCTCCATTATTTAAAGGATTGCCCGGTATACAAACCGTATGGATGAGCCATGGTGATAAGGTTGAAAGCGTTCCACAGGAATTTACTGTTATTGCAAGCTCACGGAATGCAAAGATTGCAGCAATAGAATACAGGGAAAAAAAGATCTATGGCGTACAATTCCATCCGGAAGTATACCATACGCAATATGGCAAAGAGATATTGCATAACTTTCTTTTTGAAATCTGCAATTTTAAATCAACATGGACCATGCAATCTTTTATTGATTCAGCTATACAAGACATACGAACGGTTGTGGGCAATGGCACGGTACTCTTAGGGCTTTCCGGTGGCGTTGATTCTTCTGTCACTGCCGTTCTGTTACAAAAAGCTATTGGCAACCGCTTATATTGTGTGTTTGTCAACAACGGTCTATTACGCAAGGACGAACATACTAAAGTCATAGAGCGATTTAAAAAGCATCTGAATCTGAATCTTATCTATGCAGATGCTGAAGAATTATTTTTACAAAAACTCAAAGGCATAACTGACCCTGAACAAAAACGCAGAATAATAGGTAAAGAATTTATCAATGTTTTCAAAGCTGAAGCTGCAAAAATCGGAACATTTGATTTTTTGGCTCAAGGGACACTGTACCCCGATGTTATAGAATCAGTTTCCACAAAAGGACCTTCTGATACAATTAAAAGCCATCATAACAGAGTCCCGGAAGTGCTTGAACTGATAAAAGAAGGCAAAGTAATAGAGCCCCTTAAAGAATTATTTAAGGATGAAGTGAGGGAATTAGGCAGGCAATTAGGTATGCCTGAAGAATTAATAAACAGGCACCCATTCCCCGGCCCTGGCCTTGCCATCCGCATTATTGGCGAAGTAACAAAAGAGCGTCTTTTCATTTTACGTGAGGCCGATGACATCCTCATTGAAGAAATAAAAAAAGCTGATTACTATACAAAGCTGTGGCAGGCTTTTGCCGTATTTTTACCTGTAAAATCTGTAGGTGTCATGGGCGACAAACGTACCTACGAAAATGTTATTGCAATCCGGGCTGTTACATCACTTGATGCTATGACCGCCGACTGGGCATATTTACCTGAGGATTTAATGCGAAGAATCTCCACACGCATAATCAATGAAGTAAAAGGCGTGAACAGAGTTGTATATGACATTTCATCAAAACCACCATCAACCATTGAGTGGGAATAAAATTTTTGTTAGAAGCAGTTGACGAAAAATCAAATAATTATTATATTTTAAAACTAAATTATGTTATTGAATATCTGTTCTTTAAAAGTATCGTTTTTGTTGTTTTAGAGCAAGATATTTACATAAATGAAATGATATCAATCTGACCACTAAACCCACTCTGTCACATAAAGAGAGGTGAAAATCACTGCTTTGCAAAGAGACGGTGGCCTAATAGTTTAAGCCGATTGTGTTACCACACTTAGAAGAAGGGTAAGAAGTGAATAATTAAATTTTTAACGGAGGACTGAACGATACATGCTGTTACGCGATTATGATGCACAAAAAATTAAAGATGAAATAACACAGTGTGTGGCGTCACATGTTTTTGATTCAGAATCAGATAGTTACAATAAAGCATCTGATTTGCTTAATGAACTATTTATCATTGCCGGTGGTAATTTTAACAAACCTGATTACGAATCCATAATGAAAGTCTTAAAACTCATTGCTGCTCGTCAGCTTAAGAAAGGAAAAGATACAAAAGTCATAGCAGAGCGCTTTAAAGAAATTGCCAAAAAGATAGAATCTTCAGCAGTGTATATGTAATTACCGCATTCGCCTGTATCGCTGCAGTTCTCTGTCAGCATCACGCTTTTTAATATCATGGCGTTTATCATACAGTGTTTTTCCTTTGGCAAGCCCCAGAAGGATTTTAACCTTCCCGTTTTTCCAGTACATCTTGAGCGGCACCAGGGTCAGTCCTTTTTCCTGCTGCTTGCCGGTAAGGCGCTTTATTTCCTGCTTGTGCAGTAAAAGTTTGCGCACACGCAACGGGTCATGGTTAAAAATATTGCCTGCTTCATACGGTGTTATATTCATGCCATACAAAAATGCCTCATTATCCTTAATGCGGGCATAGGAATCCTGTATACTGACCTTTTTTTGCCGTATTGATTTTACCTCAGTACCTTTTAATGCAATCCCCGCCTCAATAGTATCAAGTATCTCATATTCAAAGCGGGCTTTTTTATTCTGGATTATCTCTTTTTCCTCTTTCATATGTTCAATCCATTACAGTAAAACTACATCAATAAATACTATTACTCCATTATCGTTTAATCAGTGGCAATGCGGTACCTATTGCTATTACTACCGTACCCAACCATACCAACCATATAAGCCGTTTAAATGAAATATCAATTATCACCATATCAGGTGGAACAGCAGCCTGTGCAGGTGCATCCATATGCAACACCACGATCTTTTCATGAATGTCAAAATCCATCAATGAAATCATACGCGTTGTACCCGGTAGCACTGTATTCAGATTTGTGCGCCTGTTGCCATCAAATATGACTCCCGGGCGCACCGTATATTCCTTACCCTGATATTTCACGGTGCACAACGCATATATTTTTGGATTACCCTGCATCATAGCCATGCGGTCAATATCAAACCCATCAAAGCGGAGTGTGACATCATTAAATGAACGCACTTCCCCTTTTTTAAGCAATATCTGTGTTAATATATCCTTACCAAATCTGTATTCAACAGGTGAAATATATACATCATAGAGCAGATTATAATCAATATATGGTTCTCTGAACAGCTGATTTGTGCCAGTATCAATAAAATATGGTGTATGAATAGTCTTTGACGAGTTGTAGTAATGATATTTGAATTCAATTGCACTTTTAATGCTTTCAACCATGCCCACAAGTTCCAGAGTTACTGGATAAAATGTCATTTTTTCATTCTGTGCAATCTGTGCATGATAATCAACCGATTGTGTTTGTGACGTAATGATTCCGACAATAAGCAATGCCACACCACTGTGGGCAATACGCGCAGCCAGTTGCAACGGTATGTGTGGCACTATACCCTTTATATTGGTAAGCAGTATGCCAAAGGAAAGTACCATTAAAATAAAAGCAACAGATACAAAAGGCTTCCCAACAAATAAAAGCAATGATATTGTAAGGGCGATAGTTACTGTTAAAAGTAATGTTTTTAAAGATGGCTTTCCGGCAAAAGGAGTCAGCAGCAATAAGATTACAATAAGAAAACCTATTGGCCTGGAAATACTTACATAATATGATTCCTGTACTGTTGATGCTTCCCCCAGCAACCCGGTGATGATGGGCATGCAGGAACCAATGAGCACAAACAAAGCAAAAAATAATAATACTGCGATACCATAGACTAGTATATTGTCTTTCCCAAACAATGTATTATCCAATGTATTTCCCATTGCATCGTTTCTGCGGTACAGCAACAATACTATAGCTACAATAAAGACTATCATAATAAAAAGCAGCAGATCTGTAAAATTACCCGAACCACTGAATGAATGCACTGAAAAATCAGAAAGGACACCGCTGCGGGTTAAAAATGCACCAAAGATAACCAGTACAAAAGTAACTATCGCCATTATAATATTAAACCTGATAAGCGCCCTCTTGCGTTTTTGCACAATTAAACCATGCATGAGTGCAAGGCCTGTAAGCCATGGGATAAGGGAGGCATTTTCCACCGGATCCCATCCCCAGTAGCCACCCCAGCCCAATACCTTATATGCCCAGTACCCACCTAAAAATATACCTGCCCCCAGGGCTAATACCAGAGCAACAACCCAGCGGTAATTAGCTGTTATCACCAAATAATCATTATACAGTAGCGCAATGATTGCATATACAAAAGGCACCGTTGCCAGTGCATACCCTGCAAAGAGCACCGGCGGGTGTATCACCATCCAGAAATCCTGAAGCAGGGGATTTAATCCCATACCATCATGTGGTATAACACCCGGTAAAACATTTTTTGAAGTATCCCATATATAGACAAACGGATTGTTATGCAAACCATGTATGATGAATATCAGCGTTACCAGCCCTGCCAATGTAAGAAAGCTCTGAATATATTGTTTTTCATACTGCAGCGCAAGCACTACTGCTATCATAATAAAAAACGTCCACAGCAACAATGAGCCTTCCTGACCTGCCCACACTGCTGCAATACGATACATAAGCGGCAAATCCAGTGATGAATGCTGATACACATATGAAAATTGAAACATATTGAGAACAAATCCAACTGTTAACGCAACAAGCATAAACCCTGCAACAACGGTTGCACCATAGTACGTGTACTGCGCAAGCTTTAACAGGTTATCTTTTTTAAACGATTGAACGGCCAATATAACCGAGGCCACAACCAGCGCTAAAGAAAGCCACGGAAGGTAATACAAAATATTCATTATTTACTCTCCTTGGTATATTTGGAAGGGCATTTTACAAGAATTTTATCTGCTTCAAACATCTGGTTTTCTTTATTGTATGTTCCAATGGCAACAACACTTGTGGCATGCTCAAAGTTGAGTGGCTTAGAACCCTTATGAATCACTTCCAAACGCTTTGAATTATCATCCTCAATGGTAAATATAAAGCCGTCAGCTGAATTTTGCACTGGCACCGACTTTACCAGTTTTCCCATCACCTGAACATACGCATCACCTTTTGCTGCCTCATCATACGATACATACGGCGTTAATATCCCCTTAAATGAAAAAAGCGCTGCAGCACCGCATATTACAATGATACTTAATATAATGATATTACTTTTTTTCATTGAGCCTCTTTTCCAATTTTTTAACTTTATTATGCAAAAGCAATAAGTAACACGCAATGCCAATCCACACAATGGCGGATATCCAGAATAATACTGTAGTAGAGCCTTTCTCTATTTGTGTTATGTTTTGTGCGATAGTTACCATAAAAAGCAGTTTCATGATACATCCTCAGTAATTAAATATTCCAGCTTATACACCTTCAGCAAAAGTTTCAGCACACTGACATAAAAAAGTGTAAATGCCACAACCGAAACAACTAAAACAAGCCGCATTTCAGTATCCAGAAGGATTGCCCCCTGAGTATTAATCACTGGTTCAGGATGAAGCGATGGGTACAGCCGCGGAACAATAAATATTAAAAATGGTGAAGCTACAAATGCCATAACAAGATACACACTTTCAAGCATAGCACCTTTTGGGTTGGTGGCCACAATTTGGTGCAGACTAAAATATGCTATATATATCAATAGCAGCAGCGTGATTGACGTTTCACGAGGGTCCCAGTTCCAGTAACTTCCCCACATGACCTTTGCCCACAGAGAACCTGTTATCACAGTCAATATACTGAAAAAAAATCCAATGTGCACTGAACTTCGTGCATAATGAATATACACTATTGCATTCCTGCGTATATACTGTATTGAAGCAAGACCTGAAACAATAAATGACAGTGTTGCCACCCAGGCAAGTGGTACATGCAGATACACTATCCTGCTTGTTTCCCCAAGGATTGCTGCAGGCGGCACCCATATATAAATGAGATACAATGATACCACCATTAACAGCGCATCAATAATGATCAAAAGCATTTACAACTCCATGAAAATCTGAATTTATTGCCAATTTCTGTAACTTTTCCCGCACAGAATAACTGAGCATAAGTAAGCCCGTATATAAAAAAGGAGAATCAGGTTCTCTCTTCTGATTTACAATGTCAAAATTACAAGCTTGCACCATTTCTATAAAATTACAACCACGCGCTGAATGCAATGCACCTAAAATTCTTTCCAGATATAAGGGAACAGTATATACGATACCACACCAAGCAATGTTGAAAATGCAAGCAGAAAAAGTATAGCGCTAAATGATGAAAAAATCTCTTTAGAAAAACACCGTGTTGTTGATTTTATTACCACTGTGATAACAGGTAGCGTTATGGGGAAAGATAAAATGGTGAAAAGGCCACCTCGCGCCTGTGCTAGTGCGGCTATTGCCGCGATTATGGTTGTACACACTGCCAGAGCAATACTGCCAGCCACCATCATGGTTATAAAACCAGTTGGATTATGCACTGGAACATCCATAACAAACAGATACAGCAATCCAACTATTGCTGCAACAGCAATCATAATAATACAGTTTACAAAAAGCTTCGATACAAATATAGTTTCAGGGCTGTAATACATCAGATTAAAAAGGGCAGTGTTTTCTTCTACCTCTCTGTAAAAGAGGTGAGAGGTATTCATCCCTGAAAAAAATATAATGACCCACAAAAGAATAGCATGTACTATGGGACTGCCAATTGCACCTCCTGAAGCAAAGCCAATAGAAACCGTCACAATGACACTGAACGATAGTATCAGCGAAACGATTACTTTGCTTCTGAACTCTATATGAATATCTTTTACAATATTACGCACCAGACCCTTTATCAAGCACAATACTCCTGTGGCAAAGTTTTGCTTCCCTGCTGTCATTTGTTGCAAGGATAATAGCAGTAAATGGTTGTATTTCTTTTATTAATTCAAACAGGATTTTTCTTCCACTATCATCTAAATTTGAACCTGCCTCATCCAGCAATAAAAGTTTTGGTTTTTTTAAAAGTGCCATTGCAATCTTACAGCGTTGCTGCAAACCGGTAGAATAGGTATGAAGAACTTTATCTTTATGCTGATACATATCCAGACGATGTAGAATTTCTGTTGCATCATCAGTTACTGAGCCAAAGGCAAAGATAATATTTTCTGTTAACGTGAGATGATTGTAACACTGTACATAGGGAGCAACAATGCCAGCATAGCCCATAACCGTATTGGCAGGGATGGGATCCTGATTATTAAAATACTCTATACTGCCACTATCAGGCGACACAATATTCCCCATTATTTTCAGCAATGTTGATTTGCCACTGCCATTGGGACCAACTATTGCAATAGATTCCCCTGTTGATACAGTACATGAAATTTTGCTGAACAACCTGTAGCTATAGCGTTTTGATATATTGTGAGCTTTTATTGTAAACACAAAACCTTACATAACAATTTCTTTTTTAGCTTTTGCCATTTCAATCACAGGTAATTTTATTGATTTATCTTTCATAACTTCATCCACCGTTTTCTGATCAGCCAGACGATACAGCAACCTCACCTGTATAGTATACATGCCTTTTAATCCTTTGGGCAGAATAATAGTATTTGTCACAGATTCTTTTGGTAAAATACGATTATCAAACAGTATCTCTTTTGATTTTGCAATATTGCTAACAGGTTTTCCTTTACCATCACCAAAAATAGTCTTAAACATTATAGTATTATCAGAAAGATAGCCCCTTTTATCAGCCTTTCCAATTGCAAAAACCTCTTTGCCGTATTTATTCAGTATAACTATCTCTAACCACATTTGCCGTACATCTGTAAGCCCGGTTGGGAGTTTATGTCCTGCACCGGTATTTGTTATGGTAACTGCAAAAGTACCGGTAGAAATATCGCGTGTATCAATTAAAATAGTAGCGGCATTCTTCAGCCGTTCCTCAGCCATTTTCCCTTTGACGTTATCATTATATAATCCTGGAATGACACTATTTCCACCAACAAAATAATGCGTAAAGATGTGATTCCTCTCTGGCCCTCCAAAAGCAGCAAATCCGGGATTATTGGGACGAGGTGTAGATCCGGTTGCAGGAATACCGGGCCTGTGATACATATGACATCCCTGGCAGGGAACAGTGGTTTTTTCATCACCGGTATTATACGGGCTTTTACTCCACTCTTCAAAAGTTGTTTCCAGTTTTGTACCATAGACAACATGACGTACGTCATGGCAAGTACCACAGAATGAAGCCTGTGTGTGGAACCCGGAATATGCAGCCTGATGCCAATCAGGTGCTGCATCTTTGAACGGTCCATACTTTACACCGGGATCTGTCTCGCCATTCCCTGGTTTATAGGTAAAATGTGCATTATAGTTTTTCCTGGCATCAACGATGACATGGCAATAATCACACTGAATGCCTTCTTTTGTTATATCAGGCAAATCTTTTTCCATGGCCAGCTCTTCAGTTACTGTAAGTGGCTTGCCGGTTATAAAGCCAACTGGTATATGGCATTTCACGCAACTTTCTGCTTCTTCAAGCTCATCGTTATTCACAGGATTCTGATTTTTTATATCATCTAAATAAAAAGCTGCATACTCTCTATAGATTATATCCTTTTGCGCCAGGTTATGCATCGAGTTCTTCCACTGTTCATATATTTCATCATGGCATCCACCACATGTCGAAGGGCTTACAAATTGTGCTAACCTGTAATGTGGCGTTGATTTACATCCTGTAAAAAAAGCATACACGGTTAATGCAATCATGCTGATTATAATGACTATTTTTGATTTCATAGGATTCCTTCCATTATAAAATATCATTTTGTAAATGTTATTTCAAACTTAATTCAGAATCTTTTGCTATAGTGTGATCCTGAAAATCAGGTGAAAACCTTCAGCTCTGTACGGTGACAGCCTGACTATGAATTACACCAATAAACATACTTTTGTATTAAAACCAAAATGTCAACAATGTTTATTCTTTAGCAATATGAACAACATGTTGTGGGAATGGTATTTCAATACCTTCTTCTCTAAAGCGGTCAAATATTCGCTTACGCAATCCCGACTGAACAGGAAACTGATCAGCATATTCTTTAACATATACTATAAGGGTAAAATCCAGGGAACTATCGCCAAAACCCGGAATAAAAAGAACAACAGGCTCCGGATCCATAATAAGCTGTTGTATAGTGCCTGCTGATTTTTTTACCTCATCAAGTATGACACGTTCAACATGCCGGAGATCAGAATTATAGCTCACACTAACCGGGATCCTCAGTGCCAGATGCGGAACAGGAAGATAAAAATTGGTGATCATGCTCTGAGCCATCTTGCTGTTTGGAACAATAACAATGTTGTTTGGCAGCAACCTGATTCGTGTTGTACGCCAGGTGATATCCTCTACATATCCTTCTATGCCTTCTTCAATTTTAACAAAATCACCTATTCTTACAGAACGCTCAATTAATATTTGAATGCCAGCAAAGAGATTAGACAATGTATCCTGCAGCGCTAAAGCAACAGCCAAACCACCTACTCCAAGGGTTGTCAGTATGGGAGCTATCGATATGCCTAAATAGTTGAGGATGATTAAAATCCCTATGAGCACAAATAAACCTTTGATGATAATATAGGTTAAGCCAGTAGGTGCCAGCGGTATATTTGCAGTTTTAACATATTTCTGTAATAAAGATCCAACTATATTAGCAATGCCAAGAGTAAAAGCAAACATAATGATAACATTTACATTTTTAGTTAAGAGCATTTGCCATTTTTCTGAAACTGATGTGTACTGTGAAGCAATAAGAATGGCAAGAGCAAAAACAATAAAGAATGCAGGTTTATTCAATGCATCAATAATTATATCATCAATATCCCAGCTTGTAGAAGCAGCCCATCTTATTAATAGCGAAAATATTAATTTTTTAAAAATTAACAAAACAATAAAAGCAACACCAAAATATACCAGGGGGATAACAATAAATAAATATTCCTGTAGTACATTCATGCTTTACTCACCTCACAATTGAATTGCTAAAAATATATCGCTGCCAATCAGTATGAAAAAATCATAAAAATTGTATTGATTTTTCCTGGTGTATTGCAATAATAATTTTTTATACAATATACTGTAACAAATCATTTTCCAATACAACCTCTTTTTGCATTGAGGTATTATACTATTTTTCTGGAGGATATCTATGAAAAAAATATTTAAATGGGTGGCGATAGTTATCGGTAGCATATTTGCCCTGATAATTGTTGCAAGCATTGTACTTATGCTGGTTGTTACCAAAGATATGATTGCACAGCAGATGGAGAAGGCACTGAACCGCCATGTGACCATTGAAAATATTGATGTCAGTATATTCAGTGTTGTGTCCGGTATTGAAGTAAAAGGTGTTGCGATATCAAACTTCAAAACACCTCAACAGCTTGAAGCCCTCAAAGGCAAGCCGGTAGAAAAAGGCGACCTTTTTATTGGGCTTGACTCTTTTACATTCAAATTAAAATTTTTGCCACTTATACAGGGTAAATTTGAACTACGTGAACTTTTGTTAACAGGCCCAAAGATAAACATTACCCGTTATAAAAGTGGCGCATTCAATTTTTCAGATTTAATGAAGCCATCCAAAGAGGCAAAGAAGCCTGAAGAAGTAAAAAAAGAAGAACCTTCAAAACCACTGACTGCTGATACATTACCAATCAGCATAGCGATTGGCAAAGTTGGAATTGAAAAAGGCACTGTCACTTTTGTTGACCAGTCATTGCAGCAAACCTTGCAGCTGTATAATCTCAACGCGCTTGTGCATGATATTGAAATAGATCCAAAAGACCTGGCAAAGAAAAATCAGGTAAAGTTAAAGCTGGATATCGGCATCAAAACAATAGGCAAAACCAGTGGCGGCAGTGTGGAATCATTTGATATTGGATTAGCATCCCGGGGCACTGTAAAACCATTTGACCTGAAAACAAAAATATTAAATCCGGAAATAGCATTGAGAGCAGGCAGCCCTTACGGAACAATGACCGGTTTACAGATATTTGATGCTATCAAGAGTAATGAAACACTGGCTAATTATGCCGGCAAGTTTGACTTTTTATCAAAAGATGTAAAATGGAAAAATGGCTATGTGGATATCTGGTATAAAGCCGGTTTATTAAAAATCACAAACGGGAAAATCAGCACCGATGACTATGCAGGTAATTTCAAAGCTGATGTAAACCTCAACACAAAGGTAATTAACGCTGATATTGACATGACACTCAATGAAAAGCACAATAAATCTATATATAACGGAATTGAGAAAAATGCATCCAGGCTCATCAAGGGTGATGTTGCAAAATATGTTAAACCAGATAAAGTTGCCGAAAAAGCTTTTGGCTATCTTACCAACAAAGATGGGAAAGTATTCTTACAGTTTCTTGTAACCGGAACAATGGTTAACCCAAAAACCAGGCTTGTTGCTCCAAAACTGCCATCGTTGATGGATGTTATCAAGGACATTGGTGGTGATGTTGCAGATGTAGCCAAAGAAAAGGCAAAAGAAAAAGCTAAAGAAACCACTCAGAAAGCAGTTGAAAAAGGAACTGATAAAGTAAAGGATAAAGCAACAAAGAAACTAAAAAAACTATTCTGACATTAATCAAAACCCGCAAGCTTCAGGCTAGCGGGTTTTTTTATGTTTTATTTGCCTGTAAACTTTGGTTTACGTTTCTGTGCAAAGGCAGTAAAAGCTTCAAATAAATCATCGGATGGAATGATATTGGCACTAATTGACGCTACATATTTCAGTGCATCATCTGTAGTTTTGCCAATACCAAAGTTTAATACATCCTTGGATGCCTGTACTGCCAGCGGGGAGTTTTCAGCTATCTCCATTGCCATTTTTTCAGCGCCTGCATACAGGGCGTTTTGATCCGTATATACTTCATTAACAAGCAGTATCTCCCTGGCTCGCTGGGCTGTGATATATTTGGCAGTATAGGCCAGTTCACGGGTAATACCCTGGCCCACAATATGCGGAAGTCGCTGCAATACACCAACGTCCGCAACAAACCCTACAGCAGCCTCACGGAGACTAAACTGAGCATCAGCACTTGCCAGGCGAATATCGCATGAGGCAATCATATCAAGCCCTGCACCTACACAGTACCCATGAACTGCAGCAATAACAGGTTTCCTGCACTTTTCAATACACGTCATGGTATCCTGCATCCTATAAATTTTTTGCAACAGACTCCGTTTTATCCCGCCTTTTTGTGCAGGGTCTGCCAGTTCTTTAATTTCACCGGCCATCTCAATTAAATCAATCCCAACAGTAAAAGCAGGTCCTTTACCTGCTACAATAATAACCCTGATAGCATCATCAGCATCAAGCTCAGCAAATACTGACGGTGCCTCCCACCATGCATGCGGATTCATTGCATTCTTTTTTTCCGGCCTGTTTAAATATACCCAGGCAATTGGCGGCTTTTTTTCAATTAAATAATAATTGTATTCCATACACACTACCTCTTTGTAAAAATTTTTATACACATTAATTACAATACACGATTTTATCAATCAAAAAATTACAGTGTTATGTTTTAATTTATTCTGTGATAGCTCATTATAGTACACCATTATAATTAAAATAATTTATCATTTTTTCTTTATTTTTATTTCACTTTTTACCATGCTTTATGTAATTGTATAGTATAATTTCTTAATTAAAAATGGAGGCATAAATGAAAAAATTTTTACTATCATTACTGGTTTCAACCTTCTTTATGTTTGGAAAGCTAATACCCTTATCAGCACAGGTCAATAGCGGCGATTTTGGACTAATACTTAACGGTGGTGCAGGTATTGGATCATCAATATATGGGATTATACTTAATACCACTGATGACTCCAGCTCAACATTGGGAACCGGACCCGGAAGAAGCTTTAACGCCGGGGTTATGGCAAATTTCAATATTATAGCAATTTATTCTCAACTTTACTATGTAACTCTTTCCGATTTAGAATGGAACCAGGATGTTTCCGGTTCAGAACAAAAATTCAAAACCGAGGGTTCCGGCCATATCCTGACTCTCGATGCAACAGTAGGAATAAAAGCATTAACCGAAGCAGAGGATATGGGATTCACCCATATTTTTGTTGGTTTTAGAATATGGAAGGCTGTACGGGAAGAAGATACAAAAACATTAAATGGGGTATCCAGTCCATTGTATCCCCCTCAAAAACATGAAATGGCAGGCAATGGATTTATTGCAGGTATACGCGATTTTTCAACACTCCCCCTTGGTCCTGTTTCACTGGCTTTGCAAACTGGTTTATGGCTATACAAAGCACCATTAAGCACATTGAAAATTGACGATAATGAAATTAATACAACCGCTGACCAGAATATTGGCTTTGGCTTTGAAATTGGTGGTGGAGTTGCCTTTGAAGATATGGGCCTTGCAGCCATTGCGGGATTGCGTATGGATGTTCAGGCTACTGAAATTAAAATGAATAATTTAGTTGATGCCGTTGCCGGTGCAGGGTATGCTCAGTTCTTCTTTGCAGTCAATTATGAAATAGGCTTCTAAGTATATCATACTAACGGGGTGCACTACAATGCACCCCGTTAGGTTTTAGTATAATATACACACTTACCTTATAACCAAACCCTTCTCAATAATTCGTCCATTTTTTTGTTAGAGAGCTTAAAGCCACGCTTTTTACATCATCATATTTTGTGACCAACCCCTCTTATGGACAATACATGGCAGTTTGCTTTTTTGGTGCAATTTTTGTTAGTATGTATGTGAAAAAAATTTTTTACAGTGTGCAGTAAATACTTAATTGCAGTATTTCCTGCTACTAAATAAATAACGGGAAAATACTCTTTTTAGTATACAATAAGATTTTATTAATCCCTGGCAATTTTTATTTGAAATTATGAGTCATCTATGGGAACATACTTGTAATATATTATATAAACACTGAAGGAATGAAATGATGAAACGTATTGCTATTTTTCCGGTAACTATCGCCCTCATATTCCTTTTGTTCTTACCAGCTGTAGGTCGTGAAGCTGTATATGATATGCGTCATATTAATTTTGACGATACTACCATCATCAAGATTAAAACGCCGTGGCTTTTCTGGTGGAATGAACTTGTTGACCCTCAATCCATAGAAAAAGGCTCTGCCCCACAGCCAACTGATATTGTCATGATGCCGAAACACTGGACTGATTATAAGTTACACGGGGAAAAACTTCCCGCGAAAGGATGTGCAACATATGCGTTAAGAATACTGCTCCCTGATAATGCATTATACGGTTTGTATCTGGACCATATGGTTACTGCATACCGGCTGTATATTAACGGTGTTGATGTTGCCAGTAATGGTATGGTTTCAAAGGATATTACAAAAATGCGCAATGAATTCAGGCATCAGACAATATATTTTTTACCAAAAGATAAATCAGCTCTTTTGGTTTTACATATTTCAAACAGGGATTACCGAACCGCCGGCATGTGGCAGCCGGTAGTTATAGGAAATGATAAAGCAATACAATCCCATTATAATGCCAAAATAATACGCGACCTCTTTTTATTTGGTTCTATCCTCATCATTGGATTGTACAACATAGCCCTGTTTTTATTCAGGACAAAAGATAAAACACCCCTCTGGTTTGGCTTGTTTTCCCTCACTGTATGTGCACGCATTTTAGCTACCGGAAGCACAACAATAGCACATCTTTTCCCCGGATTCCCATGGGAATTACAAATAAAAATGGAACTTGGCGTATTTTATCTGGGTGGGCTTTTCTTTGGGATGTTTTTTCATGAGGTTTATCCATTAGAAATAAAAATGAAGCATTTACGCTTTTTTAATGCTGTGTTTATCATTTTAACACTGCTTGCCATTATTACACCGGTTTCATTTTTTAACAGGCTGGTTCCGTTCATGCAGATTGCTGTGCTCTCTGGGCTCACGTATGTACTGGTGTGCCTTATAATAGCAGCAAAGCGTAAGCGGCTTCATATTAATTATTTTTTAGCAGGGTTTGTGCTTTTTATGCTGGCAGCTATCAATGATATATTATATGCCCGAAACATATTGCCAACAATGTACGTTCTTCCCATTGGTTTATTTATCTTTATTTTTACTCAGGCAATTGCTATTGCCCGTATTTTTTCTTTTTCCTTTTTACAGGTTGAACACCTCTCGGCACACTTAAGTGATCTCAACCATTCCCTTGAGCGATTTGTTCCCCACGAATTCCTTGCATTTTTACAAAAACATAGCATCATGGACGTACAGTTAGGCGACCAGATATTAAAAGATATTACCATCCTTTTTGCCGATATACGATCGTTTACCACACTGTCTGAAAAGATGACACCAGAAGAAACATTCAAATTTTTAAATTCATATTTAAACCGTATTGGACCTATCATCAGAAGCCATAATGGATTTATTGATAAATATATTGGCGATGCTATAATGGCACTTTTTCCACATTCGCCAACAGATGCTCTTGATGCTGCCATAGCCATTGTAGCCCGTATACAGGAATATAATAATGAACGTTCCCGGTTGGGCCTTGAGCCCATACGCATTGGCATTGGTATCCACACCGGCAGCGCCATATTAGGAATAATTGGTGAAACCATGCGCATAGAAAGCACAGTCATTTCTGACACTGTTAACCTATCAAGCCGGATTGAAAGCCTGACAAAGCATTTTCACACCACTATACTTGTCTCAGGTGAAGTATACGAGCAGGTAAAAGAATACCAAAAATACCACTTCAGGTATATTAGTAAAGTAATAGTCAAAGGAAAATCAAAACCAACACGCATTTATGAAGTACTATCAGTATATCCTGAAGAATCACTTCCACTGTTTGAAGCCACAATCAAACAATTTCAAAAGGCTCTGACACTCTATACTAAAAAACAATTTGAAAAATCAGTAGCGCTTTTTAAAGAAATTGCTACAACCAATCCACATGATAATGTTACAAAAAATTTTATTATAGAGTTGGAAGGTAACAAAGCAGGCAGGGTATAACCCTGCCTGCTTCATCAGACACATACAATAGATTGAGTTATTATATTCCTGTTGAACGGGTGCGGGTTCCAACACCAACATAAAAAGCTATGTCGTAGTTTTGATCAATCTTTACTCCAGGCTGTTCAACCTGATTTTTAGTTAAGTTCCAGCCAAAACGTGCCTGCAGGTCAAAGTACACGCCTTCAGCAACAGGTGCCATATATCCTGCAACAGCATTAACCCACAGGTCTACCTCGCTATCAGGTTCTGGAGCGCTTTCTGGCAGATATGAGCTCATAAGGTATCGTAAAGAAACACCGGGCCCAATATAAAAACCACCAGGAGCCAAAAACTTAACCGCTACCATTGGGCTTAAAAACCCATAATCATAAGCTTTTTCATCCTTATCAGATAGATATGCGTATTCTAACGAAAAACCTACCAGCATACCACCTACATTAAGATTATATTCCCCTTCAATGGCAAAACCATTCAATTTAAAATCTTCAGCATTAGCTACATCCAATTTTATTGTATTCCATTGATACCCTAAACGCAAAAATGCTACATCATCAGTCATCTCCTGTGCCTGCAGCCCTGTTGTCATACATGCAACAGCAGCGACAAGAATACACAACGCAAACTTCTTAAACATCGTAAAACCTCCTTACATGTAATTTTTTATTATGTTACTTCTTGAAACACTACATATACTTTAATGTTTACATATATAGTGGTAACAAAAAAAAGCAAGCTTTATTTTTAATTTATGCAATTGCATCAAAGAAGGTGCCGGGGATGACTGTTGCCATGCTTTGCAGTATGCGTGCTGTGTTATTATATAGCGGTTCGGGGTTTTCCTGTATCTGCGATAGCAACCGTGCATGCTCATCAGGTGTTGGCTTTATGTATTGAATGTTATTCTCTAACCTGCGTGCAACGCCCTTCACCGGTGTGATGCGTGAATCATCATATACCGGCCACACCATCACCGTGCGTGCAGGTTTTGCTGAAGCTTGTGGCAGGGTAATAATTGATAATCCATCAGATATTCTCATGTAGCCATTATCGGCAAATGAGCGGGAAAAATTAAGCAGATAATGTATCCATTAGTTCTGTACATCTACAATCACACCATAATCCCTGGCTGCATTCCATAGTATGTAGCCATTCACACCCAGATCGCTGCAACCCTGAATCTGTTTGTATATATAGTCATACCCCCAACCGGGTGAAAGCATCCTGAATGCCTGCAGGTACGGGCGTACAATAGCCTGTGATTTGATCAAAGCCCTGCGATTGCTTTGGGTAACTATCGCATAATAATCCCCGGAATCTATGCTTCCATCAAAATATTTCCTCCCATAATGAGATGGATATACCATGGGACACAGCACATCCACTATAGAGGTGATAGCCTCAATATCCTGTCCCAGCCACTGCCCAAATTCATACCATACTGTAAAGCCATACACATCCACACTTATGGGCACGTGTAATGCCTGCCTGGCAGAGCGTAAAAATTGTGCAACTGCTTCGTATTTATAGATTCCATTGATGGGCTTAAACGTAAATAAACAGCGATTCACCGGGCCATCGGTTGGGAAGCGAATATAATCAAACTGAATCTCATCAAACCCTGCCTTTTGTGCTTCTTTAGCAATTGCAATATTGTAGCTATGCACATACTCTGAATACGGGTCAACCCAGTACTCCTTTGGATTGCCCCTCCACGCTGCTTTTGAAGCACTATCTCTAATTGCATATTTTGTATCAAACGCTTGGAACAGACGCTGATCCTTAAAAACTACCATGCGGGCAATTGCCTGTATGTTATGTTTGTGTACGTATGTGCACACCTTTTCTGGCGGCAATCCTTTACGCAATGCCCCAATAGATGCAGCAGTTGATTCACTCACATACACATTACCATAATCATCTTTAATGTCAAACACCAGCGCATTATAGCCTGCTTTCTTTGCAACGGCAACAAGTTCCTTAACAACTTTCCACGATGAAGGAACCCCTGCATACAGTCCGCGTATTGTGTCTTTTTTTTGTTCAATTGCTTTTGCAAATATAAAATGTGTGCCATTGGTAAACAATGCACAGCAAGCCTGTATGGGCAACAGCTTATCATACTGTTCCTTGTGCCCTGTAAGTGTAACCACAGCATCATCGTTCACAACAAACACTCCGCTATCAATATTCCCGCCCCGGAATTTGTCTGTATGTCCACACAATCGTTTTTTCCATTCCTTTCCGTTATATACAAACACCTCGTTTGTACACGTTGTGATGCAATATTCAGGTGAAACTCTGTAGATCTCTTCAATAAATGCAACACTGTCAGAATACTGTTGGCGCGGCAGGCCATTACTATAATTTATAAACCTGTTGCCTGTATAACGGTATATACCATTCCATGATGTCCCCACCATAACAGTGCTGCCATGAGCATAGAGTGCCGTTATACATGCATTGGCAGGAAGGCCGGTAAGGGCAATACTCTGAAAGCTTGTACCACCATCCGCTGAGCGGTACAGTGAATACTTTGTGGCAACATAAAGTATGGTGGGGTCAGAGCCATCAACACAAAAAGCTGATATACTGCGGTAGGTGGGAAGCAACCCGTTTACTGTCCGCATGTGAGCATCATTGGGGGTGATATTGTACCAGTAACTATCGCCTACTGTACGTTTGAATAAACCATGCTCACGTGTAGATACGTAAAATGTATTTCTTACTAACTGTATGTCTTTTATGCTTATTGTATAAGGCAGGCTCTGATGATATAGCTTCCCCTTATAATATACCTTTCCGTTTGTGGCCTGATATAAAAGCGGCTGCCAGGCAAAGGACAGTGAGCTGACCAATAAGCAAATACTAAGAGCTAAACTTCTCATTGAACATGCTTTCATTCATGATGATATATGTGTAGCCTTGCTCCGTTAAGAAAAGCTGGCGATTGTGCGCAAAATTTTCCTCAACTGTGTGCGCCGTAATGAGCGAATAAAAATAAGCCGTGTTATCCCCTGGTTTTGGACGAAGGATGCGCCCCAAACGCTGTGCTTCTTCCTGTCGCGAACCAAACGTACCCGATACCTGAATGGCAACGTTGGCATCAGGGAGGTCAATAGAAAAATTTGCAACCTTTGAAACAATAAGCCGCGTTATAGTACCCTGTTTAAATTGTTTATACAGTTCCTCGCGTTCTTTTACGGGAGTGCTTCCGGTAATAAGCGGAAATGAAAAATGCTCCTGAATCTTTTCTAACTGGTCAATATATTGTCCAATGATGAGAACACGGTCATGGGGATGATTTTTTAGCAATTGCTCCACATAAAGAAGTTTTTTTTCATTTTCTGAAGCTATTCTGAACTTTTGCCTGTCACCGGCAACCGTATACTGATAACGCAGGCTTTGGGGCAATTCAATGCGCACCTCGGTACATATAGCCCTGGCAATCCAGCTACATTCCTCTAACATCTTCCAGGGCATATCAAATTTTTTTGGGCCAATGAGGCTGAACACATCGGTTTCCAGTCCATCCTCACGCACCAGTGTGGCGGTAAGTCCCAAACGGCGCTTAGATTGTATCTCAGCGGTCATGCGGAACACAGGGGCTGGCAAAAGGTGCACCTCGTCGTAAATTATAAGGCCCCAGTTATTCTGTGTAAACAGGCCAAAATGCTTAAATTCATCTTCTTTTTTGCGCCTGTAGGTCAAAATATTATAGGTGGCGATAGTTACCGGTTTAATGTCTTTGATATCACCGGAATACTCTGCAATCATATCGCTGGTTAATGTAGTTTTATCCAATAGCTCATCAATCCACTGACGCAGAGCAACAGTGTTGGTTACACATATCAGCGTTTTTGTTTGATACAGGTGCATAATGCCAATACCAACTATTGTTTTGCCTGCACCACAGGGAAGCACCACCACACCACTTCCGCCCTCTTCACTTCCTGAGCCATAGAAACTATGAATAGCATTCTTCTGATAATCACGAATCTCAAACTGCATGCCGCTAGATGTAACACTGCGCAATTCAAACGGGCAGGGATCACCATCAATATATCCTGCTTTATCTTCAACCGGGAATCCAATCTTTATGAGCGCCTGCTTAATATGCCCGCGGCTATTAGATTTTACAAGTATTTCATAGTCAGAAGTCTGCCTTTCAATAAATTTCTGTACCTGTTTATGGGTAGCAATCTGTCGTATAATATGCACATCATCAGATTGCAGGATGAGGTTATCACCACGCTTTATCAGGGTAAGCAAACCATAGCGGTCCATCTGTTCTTTGACGGTGGTGATGACTATTGCAGGAACCGTATAGCGCGAGTATCGTTCAATACGCTCTAAGATTTCTTTTGTGGTAAGGCCGGCTGAGGCTGCATTCCACAATGATAACGGCGTTATACGGTAGGTGTGGATATGCTCGGGGCTTTTTTCAAGCTCAGCAAAAGGGAGTATAACATCCCGCACCTCTTCATAGAGGGGGTTATCTACCTCAAGGAGTAAAGTATTGTCGCTCTGGACGATCAGTGGTTTTGTCATGTGTTATTTTTTGTTTGCAATAGTTTTTGTAGTAATAATAGTTCTTTTTTCATTCTTCGTTTTAGCCTGATATACAGTAGCGGTTGTGCAATACAATATAGCAAAGGCAATGCAATATGACAGCTTACCGTTACTATCGTTGCAGCATCATCGCGTTTTAGTTCATAACAATATTCATATCGCTTTATAGTTCCTTTAAGCATTTTAAGCTCACAGTATTTATCTGGCACACAGGTATATGTAAGGCGCAAATGGTACCGCTTTAAAAGAAAACTAATATCAGCATCAACAAGCTGCAATCCTTCCTCATCACGAGCTATGCGATAGTGTTTTATATCAGCCTTTAACCGTGCTAATGCATCAATATGGTTTACTGCCTTAAAAACCTCATGCACGGATGCCTGATATCTGTATGTTAGTGTAATCGTTATCATAACCACTACCCAATTGTACAAAACGCGAATAGTAGTTTTGGACTATATATACATTTTGTCAAATATTTTACATACAAAGGGGCAAACCTCAGTATGCCCCTTTATATGGTTCACTGCTAACTATGTTTATGTATTGTTACTGATCTATCTTTTCCTTTGTTGCCAGTATCGATAAAACCTTATGTTCATCATATTTCAAGAATAATATTAATCCTGCTAAACAAAATATGAATGCAACCACACAAGTAATCCTAACACCAACATCATTGCCGGGAGTTTTTCCCAAAAGAATGAGCGAAGGAAACATGAGCGCTGCAATCATCTGCCCAATCTTTGACATAAATGTACGCGCGCCAAAGAATATACCAGCTTTAAAATTCCCTGTTTGTATACCGTCAGCTTCTGCTATATCCGCTATTATGGCATTGGGGAGTATCCCAAAAATTGCCAGCGGCATTGAGGTAAAAAGAATGACTAGATACCCTTGAATATTTTTATCAATTGGTAGCCATCCAAGTATTGATAAAAACACATAGACAAGTGAATAAAGCACAAATGCTATTATCATAAGTTTCTTTTTACCTATTTTTTTTGCAATAAGATTTACCGGAACATAAAATATAAAGCTTAAGGCAAAAAGCAGTAGCATATACTGCGAATACACTGATTTATCCAGTTCAAGGAGTACTGTTACGTAATATACAAGTCCTGTTGTAATAAATGTAAGTGCTACCCAATACATCAAATCAGAAACGGTAAAAAACACAAAATTCTTATTTTTGAATGCTGAATGCACTGCTTCAATTGTACCTTCATTTGATACATTAGGCTCACAATAACGCCGTTCATCAATAAACAAGACAGGCAGAATCATCAAAATGAGTGATACCCCGCCAAAAATAACCATAACTGTCTGGAACGCTGTGGTTGAATCCAACCCATAATCACGTTCCAACATTGATTGCAGTGCAACTGCCTGCGAACCCAGTGCAAATCCAATAGCCCACGTTATTGAAATGAGTGTACTGAGAAATAATCGTTCATTGGGATTATGCCCCAATTCAGAAAGCCAGGCAAAAAAAGGTGTTACATACATAGTCATAAACCAGTAAAACAGTGTAACCACAACAAAAAGCCATACTGCATTCCACACTGACACTGCTTTAACTGGCGGAATAAACGATAAAATCCCCAGTAATGCAAAGGGAAGAGCACTTATCGCTAAAAATTTCCGACGGCGTCCAAATGGTGATGTCGATCTATCAGACATCGTTGCAATAATAGGATCGGTGATAGCATCCCATAACCTTCCAAACGCATAGATTAATCCTATAATGGTAAGAACGCCAATGACATAGCCCTGATACACATATGCAGGAAAAATTGGATTGCTGCTTTCCTCGGGCGGCAAATAAAAATATACCAATAAGTTCCCCACACTAAATGAAGCCAGTGACCAGCCTAACTGACCCACTGCATAGATAATTTTTTTGCCCAAAGGTAATGTCTCAACACTGTTTCCCATTATGACCTCCTCAATTAAAAATAACAATTGTTTTTGTTACATTCCTAAAATCCATACTTTTTACGTAAGCGTTCCTTAACAATGAAATACGAAACATATAAATCGTTAACGATAATATAAATAACAAAAAATTAAATCAACTTTTTTTTGCTATAATTACATCTTTTTAAATCTGCACAATAACACAATACATAACAATAAATAGATAAAAAAATAATGGAGGGTCTGACTCATAAGGCGCAGGAGGTACAGTATTGCATGTAAATTGATGCAAAGGGTCAGAGCATCAGGGATTAATGCTTTGCCGTTGCGCTAATCGTTTGCCTTTTTACAAATATTCGTGCATCAACAGCCATACATCCCTGACCTTTGGGATATACCATCACAGGATTACATTCTATATCAGTAATTTCGTCTGAATAAGCAATTACATAACTTATGGTCGATATCACTTCACTTAACGCTTGTGCATCAAGCGGGTGCCTACCTCTGAAACCTTCAAACAGCTGTGCTGAATGTAACTGTTTGAGCATTCTCATTGCTTCATCCTGGGTTACCGGTGCAAGTCGTATTGCTACATCCTTAAATAGTTCTACAAAAATACCACCAAATCCAACTATAACTATCGGCCCAAATACAGGGTCATTTTTTGCCCCAACGATAAATTCAGTTCCTGCCTTAGCCATAGTATGGACATATATACCGGAAAACCGGGCATTGGGATTGTAATCATATAAAGACTGTTGCATATTCAAAAAAGCATCTTCCAGTTCGTCAACAGTGTTAATAAAAAGCTTCACCCCATCAACTTCAGTTTTGTGTACGGCATCGGGTGAAACGATCTTTGCCGCCACGGGAAATTCAAATTGAGAATTGTATATTTCATCAACACTTGTAATAAGTGTACCTTTGACAACGGGCAGACCAATTGCCTGACACAGGGCAATCGATTCATGGAACAACGGGTCATTTTTGCTATGCAAAACAGAATGCATCCGCAACAGGCCTTCTTTAATGGTTTGTATTTTTCTGCTATCCAGATGCGCATTTGTTTTCCTAAACTTTTTCCTTTCGTAGTAATCAGCAGATATTGCAAGTGCGTGAGCAGCGCTATATGGCGTATTAAAAATTGGCATTGGGTGGTTCATATTAATATCAAGCATTTCTTTAGCATCTGAAATCATTGCCACCATAACTGGTTTGTGATATTCACGCACCAGTCGTTCCACTGTATCAAGGAATGTGCGTGACATCTCGCCTTCATATTCTGACTGATACAGATGATTAAATAGAATGCCATCAACCTCATCTAATTTTATTGTCTCTTCCAAAATTGTGCCAAATATTGTATAATCAAATATCTCACCTAAATCCAGTGGATTTTGATGTGATATGACTCGTGTTTTATAGAGGCTGCGGATTGTATTAATATAGCTTTCAGGAAACGTAATGAGATTAAAATTATACTTGGCACATGCATCAGCGGAAACAACTGCATGCCCGCCTGAACGTGACAATACCGCCACATTCCTGCCTTTCATTGGAGGAAGCTGCATTGCTTTCACCGCTTTAATTACTTCCTCTTCATCTTCAGCACGTATGACAGCACCTTGTGCAAATGCAGCATCAACAACAACATCGCTTGCTGACAGTGCTGTTGTATGTGATTGGGCAATCTTTGCACTCAGCGGGGATCTGTTTGATTTGTGCACAATTATTGGTTTTTCTGATGCACGGGCTATATCAAAAAAATCCCTTCCACGGTTAAATCCTTCAAGATAACAAAGAATTATCTTTGTCGTTTCATCTTCATTGACAAAGTAGTTAAGAAAATCAGCTTCATCCAGCATCAGTTTATTGCCTACACTTACAAATTTATTAATAAAAATGTGATTCTCCGGTAATGCATGTAAATATGTATTCCCAACACCACCACTTTGAGAAATCATTGAAACTGTACCTGATGGAATTTCCTTACCAAAGAACGCAAATGGCATGAATACCTTCTCTTCAAAGTTGATGGTACCAATACAATTTGGACCAATAATTTTAATTCCATACTTTTGTGCTATAGTTAGAATCTGTTCTTCCAATGATTGCTCCATGTGTGAATACTCGCTAAAACCACCTGACTCTATCACAACACGTGTTATACCCTTTTTGCCACACTTTTCAACCTGCTCAGGCACTGTTTTTGCGGGTGTAATAATGATAGCTACTTCAGGGGTTTCTGGTAAATCCATAATATCTTTGTATACTTTTACACCATTAATTTCCCCTTCTGCAGTACTGATACCATACAAGCTTCCCTTATATCCCTGCTTGAGATTATTCAGAATAATTATCTTCCCTAAATTTATTTTTGTTAAAGATACCCCAACAACTACCATGCTCTTTGGATAAAAAAATGTTTTCATACCTCAACCTCTCATATTAGCATACAATCTTACACATTTAATCTACTATTATAGATATATTTTAATAGTCAATATTTTTAATAATTTCAGTTAAAAATTTGTGTTTGCTTTTTTACGGTATTCTTTAAACCATAGGGATACCTAAAAACGATAAATCTTGTGCTGGAGCATATCCTATGTCTGCCATCACTGAACATATATCAGTATCAACACATGGCCAGGGTGATATCATTGATATAACATCACAGGCCATAGAAATTATACAAAAGCACAATGTTTACAGTGGAATACTTTGTCTTTTTGTACCCGGATCAACTGCTGCTATAACCACCATAGAATATGAACCTGGATTAAAAAAAGATATAAATATATTTTTAGAAAAACTAATACCGCGTAATGCACACTATCATCACCATGATACCTGGCATGATGACAACGGTTCTTCACATTTAAGAGCATCTATGACAGGACCATCTATTACTGTACCTATAGTTAATGGAACATTGACGTTAGGGACCTGGCAGCAGATAGTAGTCATAGAATGCGACACACGTAGCCGAAATAGAAAGATTGTTGCCCAGATAGTTTATTAAAATGAACATTGTATATTTTCCTGAGACTGATGTATACTAAAGGAGGTTTTACGATTATAAAAATTGAAGAATGAATATGCCCTGTTTAGCTCATCGATTGATTGCTACCTATTTTTTTACAGCTATTTCATATTCACTTGACTTTTCCAGCATTTATTATTAAATTTTTTACAAATATACATTAATTTCAATTACCAGTTTGGAAAGGAGGTCTTTATGCCAGAAGAATTTAAACCCGGATGTACACGTCCCACCACTTCACCGCCACCACAAGACAGTAGTACCCAGGAACAGCAAATTTTATCAAAAAAGGAGGAACAAACAATGATTCAGGTTGGTCAAAAAGCCCCAGATTTTTCACTGCCGGCATATTTTAAAGGAAAATTCGTAGAAGTGAGATTATCTGAATATCTGGGTAAATGGGTCGTACTTTGTTTTTACCCGGGAGATTTCACATTTGTCTGAGCCACAGAAGTTTCTGCGGTCGCAGAAAAATATTCAGAATTTCAAAAATTAGGTGTGGAAGTTTTATCTGTAAGTGTTGACAGCATTTTTGTACATAAAATGTGGAATGACAATGAATTGTCTAAAATGGTAAAAGGGGGAATACCCTTCCCCATGCTTTCTGATGCCGGTGGGAATGTTGGAACCTTGTATGGAGTATATAACAGTGGCGCCGGGGTTGAAAACCGTGGCCGTTTTTTAATAGATCCGGACGGAGTTATAGTGGGTTATGAAGTATTGACACCTCCGGTTGGTCGTAACATTCTTGAAACAATTCGTCAAATACAGGCTTTCCAGTTAGTAAGAGAAAGTAAAGGCACCCAGGCAACACCATCCGGCTGGAAACCGGGAAAAGAAACTCTAAAGCCAGGGCCTGATCTGGTTGGCAAGGTCTGGGAAGTGTGGACTGTTAATAAGGCGTTTGATTAATAGAGCAAAAAATACTTGATTTTTTTAACTATTATTTTACAATATTAATAAAGTAGTTGTATGTGTTAATTAAACTGTAAAATGTTTAATATTTATGAGCTATACGGCTTACTGCTTCCATCCACATTACCTGCACCACAAAACAGGAGATTCGCACCCTGAATCTCCTGAGCGTTTAGCAATACTTGATAAATATATCCGTACCAATAAACATTATTCCTCATTGCTTTATGTTCAGCCACGTAAAGCTGATCCCGCCGTTTTATCATATGTCCATGATCCCGATTACGTTACAATGATTGCCAATGCAAAACCAAATGGGATAACCTGCATAGATGGCTATGACACCATAATTTCTGATCAAACGTATGATGTTTCATTATGGGCAATTGGAGGGATACTTGAGGTGTGTGACTATATCCTTGCTGGTGAGGCCACCAATGGATTTTGTGCCGTAAGGCCCCCCGGACACCATGCTGAGATAGCTCAAGCAATGGGCTTCTGTATATTTAATAATGTGGCAATCGTTGCACGCTATCTCCAATATGCATATAATATACGAAAAATAGCCATAATAGATTGGGATGCTCATCATGGCAATGGCACGCAACATATCTTTGAAGCTGATCCTTCCGTTTTTTATATCAGTACACATCAGTTCCCCTTTTATCCCGGTACTGGCAGTGTTGATGAGATAGGCATTGGCCCCGGATATGGATATACCATTAACATACCTATGAATCCTGGCAGCAATGATAAAACTTACAAAAGTGCTTTCAGCGAAATTATTATTCCTGCTTTAGACCACTTTAAACCTGAATTTATTATCATATCAGCGGGATTTGATGCCCATAAATGCGACCCCCTATCATCATTAAATCTTTCAAGCGGGGCATATTACATGTTCACCCGTATGCTTATGGATATTGCAAAGCGATATTCCAATAACAGGATCGTGGTTGTGCTTGAAGGTGGATACGAAATACAATCGTTGATAGAAAGCGTTGACTATGTACTTAAAGCATTAATGGAGTAATTACCTGAAAATAAATTCAGCATAATCATGATGTTTTGTAGTTCTGCCTGTAAAAATAATCCCTAATGGTTTTGAAATCTCAAGAATATGATCAAAGACTTTTGCCGCTAAAGGACCCTCTAACACTTCAGGTTGTATAATTCCATCATTATATATCCCTTTGATGGCATAAATGTTCATCTTGACAATTTTCCCATTTTCCGACAAGAACAGTGCACAGGCAATATTATCATTAATTCCTTCATGCATAGAGCCAAAAAGAAAATTTCCCAGTGAGTAGACAATCGGTTTATTTTTATATATTTCAATTCCCTGATACACATGTGGATGATGACCAATAACAGCATCTGCACCGGCATCAATGAGTGCATGGGCTATATCAATCTGTTCTGATGTAGGATAATAAAAATATTCACTTCCCCAGTGGATATTAATTATGACACTATCGCAGCAGCGGTACTTCTTAATATCCTTCCGGGTTTTCTTTAATTCAAAAAAATTAACCCCTGGGTTATTTTTTGCAATCATATCTCTGGAACACACCTGTGTATAGCATAACACAGCAATGCGTGTTGTTCCTAACCTATGCATAACCGGCAGTGATGCTGTTGTTTCATTTTTCCCTGCTCCAGCATAGAGCACCCTTGCATCAGATAGAGAAGTCATTGTATCCAGTAATCCTGTATCGCCATAATCAAGCATATGATTATTTGCCAGTGTAACTGCTGTAATACCGGCTCTAGCCAGATTAAATGCATGTAAAGGTGAAGCTTTAAAAATATATTTTTGATATGTCATACTTGTTTTTTTTTGTGTCAATGGTGTTTCTAAATTTGCCATTACAAAATCAAAAGATTGAAAAAAAGGCTTAATTTTTTTTAATGGATATTCCATACCATAGCGCTCTATTGTGTCTTTAACTGCCCATTCAAACATCATATCGCCAATAAACAGCATGCTATAGCCGTAAGAAGTTGCTATAGACTGCTTGGGGATTCGTTCCTCAGGGGTACTACACCATAGTTCAAAAACGCAAAATATTACTACTATGAAGATAGCTGTCTTTTTCAAGGTTTAATGCCCTTTTGTATACGGGTAAAGGTGAAGCTCGCCTGTTATAAAATCTTTAAGGCCAGCTAGATTATCAATATCATCCAGATGAGATAGCAAGCCCTGCTCAGGATATACACAATCAAATTCTTTTATTTTTAACCTGAAATGTGCAGCCTGTATCAGTATCTGCACAAGTGCAGCATCAGAAAATTCTGTTATTTCAAATAAATTGACGTGTTTCATGGATATGCCTTTGAGCGGTGAAAAAGGGTCCACGATGTTCAGGCCTGCATGCCTATTGAAATACTGTACAATATCTTTATAGTGCTTTTTTTCATCAGGTGATTGTCCTGTAAATCTGTTCCCGGTAATGATATCAGCATCCTGGAAAAATGAAAGGTACCTGAAAACCGTGTCCCAATCAGTAAAAGCTTCCAGGGGCAGCATAAACAACGAACCCAATGAATAATCCTTTGCATATGCAAACGCACTCATAAGTGCCCCACCATAACCCAGAGACTCTTCATGCATCACAAAATGAACATCCGCATCAGAAACAATTGATGGCGACTGGTCAAAAGAGCCATCATCAATAATAAGTGGCATGACATGGGCATACGGACAATGGCATATAGTGTCTAATGTGCGACGTAATAATTCCTCATTATTGCGGACAACAATTGCTGCCAGAACATCACTCATGATCTAACATCCTGTTTAAATTCCCTGATGTGAATCCTTCCAAATCCATCGTAACATATAAAAATCCCAATTGCTTACAAAACGCAACGATTTTATTTCGTACATCAAGGTCAATGATTCTTTGCATATCCGGCATCATTACTTCGATGCGTGCCACGGGATAATGGTACCGTACCCGTACACCATCAAATCCTAATTGAATAATAAACTCCTCGGCCCTCCGTATAGTGTCAAGTACATCCTGAGTAATGCCTGTACCATAGGGGATGCGTGTGGCAAGGCACGAATTGGATGCCTTTGAATACGGTATATTGAAACGCTGTAATCCCAGTATAATATCTTCTTTGGTAAAACCTGCTTCAAGAAGCGGGGAATGAATTCCTGACTCAACAAGTGCTTTTTTTCCCGGTCTGTAATCAGACGTATCCGACACATTGCCAGCATCAACCACATTTTTGAAGCCACTTTGGGATGCATACTCCTGTATTTTTTTAAACACTATTTTTTTGCAATAATAACAACGGTCTTTGTTATTGGTAACTATCTCCGCAGTCCCCAATACTGAAATATTAATCTCATGATAGGGGATATCATGTTCTCGTGCAAAGGTACGCCCCCGCTGAGTATCACCTGGAATGGTAAATTCGCTTATACAGTGAATAAGGCAAAAATCCATTGAAAAATGTTTGGAGATAGCTGCTAAAAATGTTGAATCATTGCCACCAGAATAGGCTATTGCATAGGGCTGGAGAGCCTGCAACTTTTTTTGCAATATGTCTATATTTTGATTTTTCATGGCATTACGATTACAAGTGTAACTGAATTATGTATAACGATTGTAGCACGGTATCAAAAAAACTAAAATTTTAAAACCACGCTGCTGCTCCAAATTCCCCTGCAGTTTGTTTTTGGGGATGTAGCTGCGATATAAATCTGGCTGACAGCTTACAAAATGTATTACTGAAACGCAAGCGTGCAACAATAAAAAATGAAGATATGGCGATAGTTTCCGAAATAATATTTGTTTGCGGAAGCGGGAGCATAGCTACATATATTTTTTCGCCATCAGTATGAGCATAGACTGTTCCAAAATCATTTTGCAGATTGCCAACCTTTATTCCAATACCTGATGCAATATACCATGCACCCGTAGTATTCCCCTGATACAACCCACATCTAATATGAAGTGATGAGTTTTTTGTTATCCCCCATACAACACCCTCCTGGTACCGTGATGCCTTTTCTTCCCCATCTTTATAAAACTGTGCATAGCGGTAATCCGATTTAACAGAAAAATTTTTGTTTTTATATACTATACGCAAAGTATTAATTCGCTTATGTGGATATTCGGTATAATATGCAGAGGGCAGGAGGTTTTTCTGGTCTGTATATATCCATGAACATGTAAACCATTTTACGGGTTTAACGCTAACAAAATAATAATAAATATCTCGTGGGGAATTTCCACCAAATGTATTGCCAAAAGGGGCAAAAAAGTTTTCATCCAACTTTTGTACAATACTGCTGATTTTATATTTTTTGTCTTTAACTATAAATCCACAATAATATGCCTTATAATATCTCTTTCCTGCATTACCTTCATCTTTTATCAAAACATTTGAAACGGCATATTCCGAAAAAAGTGATATAATACTGTCCTGATAGTGTGCATACAGACTATACCCTCCAAATGATTCAGTTGCATAATTATCCTGTGCATTTGTATTGAATAACAGTTGCGCATTAGTATAATATACATGTGTTGTATAATAACACCCCTGTAAAGTTACATGCTCAGCAGGATTAACTGTTGCATGCACAAACGATGTAATAATCTGTACTGGTTCAGTATACTGCCCTTCTCTTTTAAAGTGTGATAGTAAGCCCTGGATGCTGTAGGGATATATTCCGTTTTGTGCATCAGTAGATGTAATATAACATTCCTTATATGAAACTCCTGCATCCAGCTTAATGGCAGATAAACTTCGTGCATCAAATAAAGATAAAACTGCCCCATACATAGCATACTGGGGATTGCCACTTTTACACAATGATATAAATGTATCATTTTTCTGAACATGTATGGAATAAGGATCCGGGTTATACACTGAAGCTTTCCCCAATAACAAACCTGTAGCATTGTGAATATAATAATAGCCGCCTGCAATTGCAGCATAGTCACCCTGACTTGCAAATGACCATGTGGCATATGTTGCACCATGTGACTGTACAACAGTTGCATTAACTTCTGTAGTGTCTGTTGCTATTGTTGCGCCGGTGCGCAGGTAATGTTCTTTTTTCATACTGTAATCTAAAGCATCCTGCCTGTATTCAAGAGATATACTCTGTAAGGCCATTGCCTGTACCTGCACAACTATAACAAGATACACACATAAACATAGTATCACTGTATTTTGCATGCTGTTTTAACTCTCTTTTGTTGAGAAGAAGGTAAACTTTTAAACAACGGTGACTGCAATATACCTTTTTTTCCGGATTTCTGATATTCCTCAGCTAAAGATATGGCAATATATGCCGGTATTTCAGCATCAATCATGGACTGAAAAAGTATTTTTATTCGTCTGTTTTTTTCTTCGTATGAAATGTAATTATTTTTCTTTTTTGAAGATTGCTTTTCATTGTGGTGTACCCCGCTTATTTCCTCTTCATCGTAATTGTACGTATACTGCCGTAAATCACGAACCTGTTCTGTTGTTAAACCCAATTGATACAATGACTTAATAGTGACATTGCCAAACATTGACCGGTACTTGATAATACGCTGACACAATACATCCGACACTACATTGAGCTCTATTAATTCTTCTGCAGTACATACTTGTATGTCTAATTTGGGTTTTTCTTTCTTAATTGATGTATCTGCCACTACATATGTAAACCCTGCATATGAATATACCATTCCAAAACTATGGGTATTACCCAAAAAGGTGTGATGGCTCATTTCATACCGTAGTAAAAAAGAACCCCAAAGTATAGTAATCCCTGCAGATGACAGGTTTAACTCTTTGCTATAGCTAATATCAACCGCACAGTATCGTGTGATATAGCCGTTAATTTTAAAAATCTGTGAGATATACTCACTATACTGTAATTCATATTCAATCCCACATCCGGGAAAAATATCTGTACGTACCAGTAACATTGATTCAGAAGGAATATACCCATCAGTATGAAAATTCCTGATATTGTTCTGCATAACAAAAAGGCTTACGCGATCAAAAGGTTTGATAATGCAATACACCCCATAATCATACAAGTTTTGTGTATGAGTATACTTTTCTGTATGGATTGAAAGAATATAATCATGGAATTCCACGCCAAAGCTTATCCACTGAGCTATCGCCCAACCTGCACCAACACTAACCGTATCCTCACGATATTCAGGTATTCCAAAGTACTGCCATTGTAATCCCGCTGAATAACCATTTATAACAGAATTGATAAATGAAGTTGTTCTGTATAAGTCCGGATATCCAAAAGGATTTGCATACGTTACTCCAGAGATGAGTGGTGAAGGGTTTGCCTGATATGCCGGAGCTATCGCCCATACACCAAGTGCCAGCGGTTGAGCCGTTTCAAACGCCTGTAACATCAGCAGTACTGAAACAAGCAGCGTAGCCATCACTCAACCACAATGCAGTAAAATTTTACGCATTGCCGGTTTTGACTATCCTGTGCCTCAATGGTTCCTAAATACAAACCGCAACGCATTTTTTTTATGTGACGTATCCAATCGATAGTACAAAACCCCGGTGATGCCGAAAGAAGCCCGCTTTCATACATTTTATATCCCCGTGAGGAAAACAGCCGCACCCTGAGCGTGCAAGGCTTTAGTATAAAAATTTTACATTGTTCGATAGCTCCTTTAGTGAGAACAACCTTCCTGTTTATTTTGATAAATGTATCCTGAGAATGGTTCATTGGCAGTATATTGGGATGCCCGGATGTCAGATATGGTGTTATAACAAAATCATCTAATGAATTTGAATCCGATGCTGCTTTCCGGATAATACTCTGATATTCCTGAAGGCCATTTTTTCCTATATCAACCATGCAGCTTTCAGATTCTGTGCCCAACCAATGTCCATTCTGTATTGCTGCTGTAACATATTCTAAAATTGATTGATTGAGCGTTCCATCTCTGTTTGAATATGCAATAAAATCAATGATACCTCCATTTGAGGGGTCATCATCCGTATCAATGGCAACAACACAGTCAGTATTCCACAGGCTGTTTATATAATTGTTGCAATACACATCGAGCACACTATTGCCATTGGTATCCCCGGTTGCATCACATTCATCAGGAGTTATAGCGTCTGTCAGGTGTACAACAACAAACCTATCATCCCATGGTGTTTCAGCCCTGTCATAGCTATAGATGGTAACCGTACTTTGTGATAGTCTTTCATTAGTACCATAATACATGGTAACATACAGTGAAGAAATATCCATGGATAATGGTTGATCCGAATAAAGAAAAAGCTCAACCCAATCGCTTTGTGATACATTGCATGCAATTTCATTAATCATTAATTGTGCATACAGTAATGATGGTGTAAAAATATAGAATAATAGTATCCAGCGCATAACTATCTCCTTGTTTGCCTTTTATGTATCAATACGCTGGAAGCAGAAAAAATTTAAAAGATAGTGTAAAAATTTTTTATTTTTTAAAAATTTTTTTTGAATAATAAAAAAATCATAATTAATTGCTTGACCAATTTCATTTTGCAGCAAATATATTTGCCATGGTTAAGCTTGATAATCCATATGCAAAGCACCGACCATCATGGAAAATATTTATTCCCATACTATTGCTTTACCCATTACTAAGATGGGTTATACATTATTCCTATTTTTCTTTCCTCTATCAGTACAGTATTGCTCTCCTTATTTTGATCATCATAGCTCAATATTTAGATGAACGATTATTTACTAAAGATCGTATTTTTTCTTTTGACTTCCCTTTTGAAAAAAAAATATTTTACCTTTTTGTCATGATTATTGTCCTTATCCCAATTCGCAATATAGCTATGCAATTTACTAAAGCACCTCAACTGCTGAATTTTTACCAGGGTAATATTAAAGCTATAGAATCAATGCTTATTATGGTTGCAATTATAGCCCCCTGTGAGGAACTTTTTTTCAGAGGTTTTGCCCAGTATAACCTTTCTTTTTTCTTTGGAAAGTATGGAGGGATAATTTTAGCCGCCCTGTTATACAGTATAACAGGCATAGCCGCACATTCAATCTATTTAGCAGCATTATTTTTTATTATTGGAACAATAATAGGTCTTATTTATAGCAGGATTCAATCACTGGTACAGGCCACTTTGCTACATATAATAACAATTATTTTTATGTACCTGTTCCCCTTTTAATTATCAATCTTTAAACGCTCTTCCCAGACTGATTTTCAGTTATGGTTGATATCGTATTTATCTGGTTTACTTTCAATTCTTGGCAAAATAAACAGAACCAAAAGTGAAGAAATCACCATTATCAAAACAAATACTGAATACATAGAAAAACCTCATAAAACTAGTAGCAATTTAAGTAATATCAATTGGGGAAGGATATCGTAAGAAAGAGTGATTTTAGTCAAGTTTTTTTACAAAATATTTTTTAATCTGACATTTTTGTGTAATATCACACTACAGCCAGTCTGTCAGATGTAACGGCAATCCTCTTCTGGTATATATGACACTTAGAGGGTTCAACATTAGAAAAAGCTCTATACAAATCCAGTTCAAATTCAAGTCCCAGTTGTATGGATTTTGCAATATTCTCAGCTTTTTTACAATCAAAAACAAGATGGCGTGTATTTATCCTATCCGGTTGAATAATCTTTTGAACCACTTCAGCATTAGAAGGATTTACCTGACCTCCCACCGATGTTACCTTACCAGATACTTTTGCAGCTTTAACAATATTTGCAGTAGCATATAACACATCATCATCATCTACTCTCTTTTTCATTGACTGCGACAGGTCACTTCGCCCAACAGTAACTTGATTAATATATGAAAAATACGGATTTGTATATATAGCTGAAAGTTTATGATACGCAGTAATTGTTTCAATATTTATTGCCAGATAGGGCAGTGTTGATTCTTTATATATATCCAGAACAGCTGTAATAAAATTTTCTAATGCATACTCTGACTCAATCATTGGAGCCAGGATACCATCAATGGCTATCGATTGACAATATCTGATGTCATTTCTGGCTTCAGGACCACCAATTTTTACAATAACGGGAAGATTAATAGCTATCTGTTTTAAAAAGAGCAGCTCATCATACGTCATATCTTCGACTTCTGTGCCACCTTTGAGTGCAACCAATCCATATATATGCATGAGATCGTCTAATTTTGCCTCTAAGTTTTCAATTAATCTCATAGTAAATGTTCCTTTCTATTTTAATGTACTTTATACTCCTATACGATTAATCGGCATTTCCAGAAAAATGATAAAATAAATTAAGTCTACTATCTTGTCATAGTCGGCTGGAAGGTACACTTTGTCATGTATTGTTCACTACACTATATACTGTAATTGAAGTGGAAAAAACGTAATTGTTGGTAAAAATTTATTTTATTTGACAATTATTACGCTATACTTACTTTGACTGGAATGTTGGTATCCTCTTAATTACTTCGTTTTTCCTTCCTTATCTATTGGCAAGTTAAAACAGTACATGCAGGATGTTCAACGGTAACAGGTATAGTCTCCTGTTATAACAAATTATTATGGAGTGTCATACAATGGCAAAAGGTACAGTAAAATGGTTCAATGAAAGCAAAGGTTATGGCTTTCTATCACAGGATGATGGGAAAGATGTTTTTGTACATCATTCAGGGATTGCTGGTGACGGGTTCAAAACGCTTTTCGAAGGTGATCGAGTAGAATTCTCTATTGAACAGAGTGAAAAAGGACCACGGGCTGTTTCAGTACGAACCATTCGATAAATACAACATCTGTAAGTTTAAAAACTTATTATATACTAACACGTTGTATTTGGCAAAAAACCCGATTAATAATCGGGTTTTTTTATTTCACCAGGAATGTTATATTTTTTAGCATTGCGATAATCACGTATATTTAATACCGTTGAAATCAATAAACTCACGAAATAAATTGTTACCACAAAAAAATCTGTAATATGTGCATCTGATATGTAACCTGTTATTTCATAAACTAAAAACTGAATATACGAATTAAAAGGTACTGGTTTCCCTAACATTTTTCGTACCTGCCAGTGCCAGTCTGTACAAAAGCAGTATCCCCACCCATACCATATACCCAAAAAAAACCAGGAAAACCCAGTCACCAACATAGTGAAAAAATGGATTTTTCTCATTTTTACAGAAATCCAGCCAACCATATTAAAAAATGTTATGATAGAGTGAAATACCAGAAAAAATATATCAAGAATTTTATACAGTATCAGCATGGTAAATATATATTTATGATATTATAAAAAAATTTAGAATCACCATATATAATACTTAATTTAAAAAATATTTCAAGCACAAAGAAGCGTATCCTGTCATGTTGAAAACAGTGGTAGTTATATTATTTACATTGTTATTCATACCTGTATGTTTAGAGATATCAGGTAAATCTTTCAGCTATTTGTACAACAGTTATTTATCCTGAGCGCCCAGCCTTTGACACCATTGCTCATGCAACAGGAGAACTTTTCGGGCAGGATCAGGATACATTTCTCTTGCCATATAATTTCTGCGATGACCCTGTCAGGGGAGCGCATACTGCCATTGCAGTCCTCATTGCAATCATGCATAAGATGAAAAGTGATGATGGGCAATTTACCAATATCTCCATGCGGGATGGTATGTACTACAACAACTATCAAGCCATGATGGACAAAGATAAAGTTGTAGTATGATTTGTTTTAATATTTTACTCACGTAAACTAATAAATATATTTGTCAAATCCTTCAGTGCGTATTGCTCTGAGAAATTCTTTTTTCCAGTGCTTGCCCAAACATTGTTCTGCCAAAAACACCACTAACGATTTTCCGGTAACCTTAACGGTATCCTGAATCTTGCATAAACCCTGCACACAGCTTGGGCATGTCGTAAGCACCAACACATTTTCCTTTTTTTCCACAGCTTTGATATTGGTTTCTTTTCGTTCACGCAGTGTATTGGATATATCGGGAGTTGATAATGCAAGGGTTCCTCCCTCACCACAGCAATTAGGAACTGCTATAGGTTTTTTATTGAATAATTTAGAAAATGTCTTTTGATACCCCATGAGTTTCATAGGGGTATGACACGGTTCATGATAAATCAGGTTATCTTGTATTGACAGCGAGTATAATCCTTCACGGGCTATGAACTCATTGATATCAATAAGTTTTGCGCCCCTGAAAACATCTTCAAGATGATACTCCGATAGCATTTCATAACATGTACCACACGAAACTACAATATCTCCAATTTCCATGTAAGAGAAAGTATCAGCCATTCTATGGAATATGACTCTGTTTTCATTTATTTTTATGCGTGCCTGGTCTAATTTGCCATTGGCTTTCATTGGATAACCACAGCACAAATACGTTGGCGGAATGATGACTCTGACACCTGCATTGTATAATAAGGCAATAGTGGCCATACTGATTTCAGGGAACATCCGTTCTGAACCACAGCCCGGGAAATATACCACGGTTTTTATAACAGGTTTATTTTTATTTCTGAATGCATAAAATGTGTTTCTGCCTTTTAATTTCAGCTCATCACGCAGAGTTTTACTACCTGATTTCGGAAGCCTTCCTTTAAGCATCATTGCTATATAGGGTGTGACAATATTGAGAATATGTGATACAGGCCTTGCAATATAAAAGCCTATCCGTTGCATGCTGTATGCCCATTTTAAAAGTACAATTCTGAATATT
This sequence comes from Leptospira biflexa, assembly GCA_020721905.1. Lineage (GTDB taxonomy): Bacteria > Spirochaetota > UBA4802 > UBA4802 > UB4802 > UBA4802. The sequence goes on from DYLU01000013.1 coordinate 45,917, forward strand.
TTATTAATATAATATCCCTTCTGCTTCAGATACAATAATGTGAGCGAGGTAACCGGCTTAAAGGTGGACTTTCGCCTTTCCTCCAGTATAGAACGGATATTCAGTGTGATGTTACCAAAATCGATATCAACCGGACATGGCTTCTTGCAATTATGGCATATAGTGCAATAGTTGGATATCTCACGCAAATTACTGAAATGCTTAAAGCTCAGTGATGTTGAGGTCTGTATATCATACAGAACTGCCTCCATTATAAGAGCTGTCGCCATAATTTTGTTCCGTGGATTGTAGAATACCACTCCATCCGGATAATGTGTATTGCATACAGATTTACATTTGCCACACCGGATGCATGTAGCAATTGAGTTGAATACTGTTTCTAAGTCTGTAGCCTTTAAAATGAAAGCCTCTCCCTCCAGAAGATTAAACGATGGCGTATAGATAGTTTCGAAGTTAAAATCCCTTGTAAGTTTTAGAGGATTAAACAGATCATCCGGATCAGCATCGCGGTTGTACTCAGCAAACTTTTCCAGTGTTTCATCATCAATGAACCTTATTTTTGTAAGTCCTATGCCATGTTCACCACTTACCACTCCGCCCAGTGCTACCGTCTGACGCATTACGGTTGCTACAGTTTCATCTGCATCACGCATCATGAGATAATCATTTGAATGTACCGGAATATTGACATGAACATTGCCATCACCAGCATGCATATGGGTAGCAACAATAATTTGGCGTTTCCTTGTAGCTTCTGTTACCTGCTGTATCTTCCCCAATATTTCATCATAACCGTAAAAAAGCTTTTGCAGCGGCTCATCAACTTCTTTATCGTAGTCTATAATCAGTTCATTATTCTGTATGAGCTGAAAAACTGTATTTTGCCTGAGTGCATATTCCGAGTCATACTTGAAATAATCCTTAGATGCAGTATCAAGATTATTAAGAATATCAGTATAGCGCGACTGCATCGACAGCAACTGCCTCATTCCTCCATGGCAGCGCTCAATGCATACATCGTCTTCCTCGGTCTGGACTCGTTCCTGCAGATAATCAATAAGATCGCGTATAATCTGTATATTATTCTCCAGCTTTTTTTTTACATTTAATTGTTCAATAAAATCTGAAAAATCCTGCAACTTTTCCAGAGGAATAACAATGTCCTCATTTAGCTTAAAAGCATTGGTATGTTTTGAAATAGCGCTTAAATTTTTTCTGTCCTGCCAGAATTTTTCTCGGGTTTCTGCATCTTTTGCAATAATCCCTTCAGTGTTAAATTGCTTAACTTTTGTTACAAGATTCTCTGTAGCCTTTTCTAGCTTTGCTTCATCATCGCTTTCTATATCAACCACCAGTACTGCTTTGGGAATTTCGGTGCGGGAAGATTTATTCTTATACTGAATTGCTCTCACATACTGTTCATCAAAATGCTCTAAAGCTGTTAAAAACACAACCGGATCATCTTCAAAAGTCTTTACTATCTCAACGATAGCTTTTGAGGCATTGATCATGTTATTCCCAAAAAACTCAAAACATATAGAACGGGTATACTTAAACGGCCTGTACAGAACAAATGTTGCATTAACAATAATGCCATCACAGCCTTCTTTCTGCAGTCCTGGTAATCCACCAAGAGCTTTATTGGTAATATCCTTTCCCAGGCCTTTTTTCCGAATATCCAGCCCCGATAAGGTAATTGTTTTTAATAATTTTTTATTTTTTTCTACAGTAAAGATAACCTCATCATCGGGCAAAATTTTTCGGTAGGGATGATCTACCCTGCGTACAGTTATGATATCACCATTGTGATCTATAATATCAAATGAAAGTATATTATCGATACAGGTACCCCACATGACGCACTTCTTGCCACCAGCATTTTCTGCGATATTGCCGCCAATAGTGCAGGCCCATTCTGATGTAGGGTCGGTAGCAAATATATAATTCTGATGTTTACAATACTCTATTACATCTCCGGTTACAACACCAGCTTCAACCGTAATGGTGGGAATAGTTTTACCATTGATAGTAGTTGTTACAATTTTCCCAATATTGTTCAATTTCTCAGTATTAATTATCATAGTATTAGGTAAAAGCGGAACTGCTCCCCCGGTAAGCCCTGTGCCACCACCCCGTGCAATAATAACAAGATTCAGCTTTTTTGCAGCCTTCACCAATTCCTGTACTTCATGGACTGAATCAGGATAAACAACAACAACAGGATACTCCACACGCCAGTCAGTTGCATCAGTTACATGGTAGGCACGATGAAAAGGAGTTAAATGAATATTTCCAGCAGCAGTGATATGTTTTAATCTATTAAAAATCTTTTCCTGCACTTTTTTTGTTTCTTTAAGCTTTTTAAAAAATGCTTCATCCAGCTTTTCAATTTTTGATATAAATTCCAGAACCTGCTGATCACCATTGGCACCTTCTTTTACAGTTGCAAGTCTTCTTTGATGCCGTTTATGTAGATGTTTCAACTTGGAAGGGTTTTCCACAATATCATATTGAATATAGGGATTTCTGTCTATGATAAATATATCGCCAATATTCTCAAAAAGGAGTTTTGCACTCCTGCCAGTTCGCCGCTTGGCTCTAAGATCCTGCACCAGATCCCATGTGTGTGCATCAAAGTACTTTAAGATTATCTCTCTATCAGAAAATGATGTATAGTTATAGGGTATTTCCCTGTATTTAAAATCCCGTTTAAAAATTTTATCCATTTAGTTTCCTGTTAAAAAAATTGTTTTAAAAATTTAATCAAGTATAATTATTATACCACATTGGTTTAAAATAGCAATGTGTCAAATTAATATTAATTAATACTACACAGTATCGTATTACATTGTACAATAATTACCAGTCAATATCTTAATGAAAAAAATTTTATGGAGGTAATTATGAAAGAGATAGATGCACGAGGACTCGAATGCCCAAAACCTGTTCTTTTAACCAAAGCTGAAATTGAAAAAACAAATCCAGATAATCTGAAAATATTGGTAAGCAATGAAACTGCGGTGGGAAATGTTACCCGTTTTGCTGAAAATAGTGGATATTTTATAACAACTGCACAACAGGACGATTACTTTATTCTTCACTTGAGCAAAAGTTCACAATCACAACCAGCTTCACAAACCCAAACAAAGAAGCCTGTTGATGAAAATCTCGTTTTCTTTATCACTTCCAATGAATTTGGTCAGGGAGCACAGGAATTAGGCCAGCTTTTGATGAAATCATTCATTAACACCATACATGAGGCCAATATGCTGCCAACCACCATGATATTCGTTAATTCTGGTATATTTTTAACCACTGAAGGCTCTCCGGTATTGTCTACATTGCAAGAAATTGCAAATAAAGGTGTACAAATCATTAACTGTGGAACGTGCTTGGATTTTTACAAGCGTAAAGATCAATTGAAGGTTGGCATTATATCCAACATGTATACCATTACTGAAACTTTAATGAAAGCAACTAAAGTTATACATTTCTAATTGTGGATTTGCGCTCAATGAGTGACGTGTGGTAATGCCAGAACTGCTAAAACAGGCTTGATTCATCTGTGCCATTGTAAGGAAGCTGTAAATGTTCATATGCCAGACGTGCTGCTACTCTCCCGCGGGGAGTTCGTTTTAACATGCCAATCTGTACCAGGTATGGTTCATAAAAATCTTCCAGTGTGGTTACTTCTTCACCTATTGAGATAGCAATTGTTTTTATGCCAACAGGACCACCATCATATTTATCGATGATGGTTGTCAGTATCTTTCGGTCCATATCATCAAGACCCAAAGAATCAATGTGAAGCCTGTCCAGCGCATACTGAGCAATTCCAAGGTCAATTGTACCTTTTTTCATAACTATAGCAAAATCAAGGACACGTTTTACAAGCCTGTTAACTATTCTAGGAGTTCGGCGAGAACGTCGTGCTATCTCCTGCGCAGCCATTGTATCTATAATGCAACCAATAATGTTTGCTGTCCGTTTAGATATTGTTTCTAAATCCTCAATTTCATAATAGTCCAGCCTGAGTGGTATGCCAAACCGGTCACGTAGTGCTGACGTCAATAAACCTGTGCGAGTAGTTGCACCTATAAGGGTAAATGGCGCCAGTTGCAGCTTGATGCTTTTTGCACCAACACCCTGACCCAAAATGATATCAAGCTCACCATCTTCCATGGCACCATATAGTAACTCCTCAATGGTGGGTGAAAGCCTGTGGATTTCATCAATAAACAGGACATCCATTGGCTCCAAATTGGTTAACATTGAAGCCATATCACCAGGTTTTTCAATTGCTGGCGCTGAAGTTGCCTTGATGTTTACACCAAGCTCATTTGCAACAATGAAAGCAAGTGTGGTTTTCCCAAGCCCCGGCGGTCCAGCAAGCAGCACATGGTCCAGGGGTTTTTTGCGAAGTTTTGCTGACTCAATAAATATACGCAGATTTTCAGTAAGTTGCTTCTGCCCTATGAATTCATTAAGATATTGCGGGCGTAATTTTTTTTCAAAATCCTCTTCTTCTAATGATAGCGGAGAAATAAGGCTTTGATGTGTGTTACTGTTTTTTTCCTTTTTGTGCATACTCTTTCAAAATCTTTATAATATCCTGAGCATCCTTTGCATTGGACAGCGCTTCACGTAGCGCATCATCACTCATAAGTTTTGCTATATTAGCCAGTGTCTTGATATGCTGGGAGATTTTGTCTTTGGGTACAACTAAAAGAATAGCTATATGCACCGGCATATTATCAATTGAATCAAAGTTTATGCCTTTCTTGCTCAATGCCATTATCATAACCACATCATCAACATAGGGGCAACTGCAATGGGGTATGGCCACTCCCTTCCCTATGCCTGTACTCATTGATTTTTCACGTTCAAACAGCGTTTTTTTTATAGTTTCACTATATTCGGATTTTACAGCTTTATTTTTAATTGCCACATGCAGCATTGATTCAATTAATTCCCATCGGTCTTTTACCGACGGATTAATAAGTATTGTCTTTTTATTTAAATAATCAGTTAAAACCATATCCGCAATCAACCCCAATAATAAATCAATCCCCATAATTACAACTAAAATACTACCCGTATAAGAATTTCGTCAAGTGTAATATAATTTTTTTGATAGTTAGAATGTATATGTAATCTTTAAAAAAGTGAGGTAATAATTTATCGTTTTAATGAATATTTTGTATGTATTGTATACTATGGTATACCATCATATAATGAAAAAAAGCACCTGCTAAAATAAAACCATGAAAGATTTCATGAAAACCAACATATCCATTATTCTTCTGCGGCCACTTTATGATATAGAACAGTGCTCCAGTGGTAAACGCAACACCACCTAAAAAAAGATACCACAGCGATACAGAATCCATAATCCTGACAATATCCCTGATCACCAGTATAGCCATCCATCCCATGGCCAGATATATTGCAGTGTACACAACGCGCGGCGCATTAAAAAAATATATCTTGAAGATAATACCCAATACCACCAGTAACCACTGAGCAACAATAATATACAGAGCAGTTTTATAATCTAAATAGATGTAACATACAGGAGTATACGTTCCCGCAATCATGATGAAGATAGCCATATGGTCAAATCTTCTCCAAATTGAGTCTTCATTTTCCTGTTGCTTAAGCCCATGATACAGAGTGCTGGCAGTAAACAGTATAATGACTGAAATACCATATATAACCGATAGTACCTGTATAAGGAGCTTATCAGCGGTAATAATTAACATTAACAATCCGGCAACGGCGGCAACAACCCCTGCCATATGTGAATAGAATGATATAAGTTCTGTTCTGTTTACTGGCATGAAATACCTCTTATGTTCGTTGACTAAATAGATTAAATTAGCGAATACAATAACACCTTACGTGAACGTACCATATAGCTACATTTTTAATGCATTCATGTAATGACAAATAATTTGTTTTTTGGTTGCAAAAATTTTTGTTTTCCATATATAAATATATAAATTTTGTATATTATTTTATTCCATTGAATGTAGACGAGCTGTATGAATCCAAAAACCGTAAAAGAAAGTACCATAACTATAGTACAGCAGATGACACATCAGGATGCCAATCTTGCCGGGAATGTCCATGGCGGAACTATCATGAAACTTATTGACAACACCGGAGGCATTGTTGCTTCCCGGCATGCAGGTTGTCTTGTTGTGACAGCATCAATTGACAGATTGGATTTTCACAGTCCTGTTTACGTTGGGGATCTTTTACGGTTAAAAGCAAGTGTTAACTATGTTGGCACTACCTCTATGGAAGTTGGTGTTCGCGTTGAGGCTGAAAATTTTATCACCGGCCAGGTGCGACATACTGCCTCAGCATACCTTACTTTTGTTGCCCTAAATGAAAATGGTATGCCCAAAAAAGTTCCTCCGTTACAACCAGAAACTGAAGATGAAAAACGCCGATATCATGAAGCTGAAATTAGAAGAAACAAGCGATTGGAAAATAAATAATTTATATTGCTTTGACAGGTTTTGATAATGGAATACTGCGTCATTTTTTGTACTGTTCCCAATAAAGAGGTGGGGTTGGATATAGCCAATACACTTGTCTCACAGCAATTAGCTGCCTGTGTTAATATTGTTCCAAATATTATTTCTATTTATTCGTGGAAGGGCAAAATATGCAATGACCAGGAACTGCTTCTTATCATCAAAACAAAAAACGATCTTTATACCAAAATTGAAGAAGCAATAAAAAAAATACACCCCTATGAAGTGGCTGAAATTATATCAATGCCCATTACGTGCGGGTCACATGACTACTTACAGTGGATTAAGGATATTACAAAATAAAAAAATTCCGTACTTGTGGTACGGAATTTTATATAGAAACGCATGGTGAGGTCATCACCTATGCGGTCATAAATTTCTTATATCACAAATTACGATTATTTCAAAAAATTTTATTTATATATTCTAATTATTATATTCTAAACAGCCGTCTGGTGTTTTGTTTTGGTTTTTCCTGAAATACTGCCTTCTTTTCCTGCTCCAATGCATCAATTTTGGCAATTAATACCCTAATAAGATGGGTAAGGTATTCTTCCTTCTTCTGTAAATCGCGTATTATATCGCTTTTAGCTGTCTTTATTTCATTACGCAATGATGTTTCTAACTCACGCAATTCCCTGATCGTCGTTAAGTCTACCGTAGTGTCATCGTTCATGGGTCTCTCCATTGTTATTGAGTAATAGTGCCTATAATTACCGGGACCTTTTAATTGAAACATTATCAATCCAACTACCAGGACTACACAGCTTGATCCTGAATTACCAGATGTTACCATATAATTATGCAACACTCTATAAGTGTAGCATTCAATTGTAAAAGTTCATTAATATTTTATATACAAATTAGTATTTTTACACACTACAATTTACCCTATATTGAGCTATCGCCCATACTCATTTTTTTAAAAAACTATTTGCGTAATTATAATTCATTTTATACAATGCCTACAATAAAAATACCATATAGATTTATCTCATAGTAAGGGAGGATCATTATGAGAATAATAAAATATTTTACAATTATACTGTTCATATTTTCTATAAGCTGTGCTTCAACACCAAAAAACTGCAAGGAAGGGGATTGCAATAACGGGGTTGGAACAACTATTCATGAGAATGGTTCATATAAAGGAAATTTTAAAAACAGTATCCGTGAAGGTCTTGGCGAATATACTTTCAGCAATGGCGATACCTACCGTGGCAATTATAAAAATAACCTGCGTAACGGTGAAGGTGAATACAAATGGAAAAATGGAGATAGTTACCGGGGCAGCTGGGTTGATGGGAAAAGAAATGGTTTTGGCATTTATACCTGGGCTGACGGCACCCGATATGAAGGTGAATGGAAGGATGATGCACGTCATGGTAAGGGTAAACTTATTTTAAATGATGGCACCACCTTTGATGGCATGTGGGAAAATAATGCATATATCCGAAAATAATTATAATTATAATTTAAAAATTTTATAGGAGGAGGTTATATGAATAAAAGGAGTCTGCTTATAGTTTGCTGCATTGCGGTCCTTATTCCTGCATTTATTTTTGCACAGGGTGTGGTGAAAGTTAAAAAAACCAGTGCAACACCCAAACAGGGTACTGTTACATTTGATCACCAGATACATAAAAACAAAGGTGTTACTGATTGCAAAATATGTCATCATACCGGCAATGTTGCAAAAAAATGCGGTGATAGCGGTTGCCACTGGGGAACGCAGAATAAAGGATATAATGCCATTCACAGTAAATGTTTGGGATGCCACAGGACAAAGGGTGGGAAAGCCCCTACATTATGTACTCAATGTCATAAACGATAACACACTATCCGGGGGATTTAAAAATCCCCCGGATATATATACATATGCCTGGATTAATAACCCATCAAAGAATTTTTTTTGAATCTGTTAAGTCATTAAAAAAGCAAAAGCATCCTAATTACGCGACTCATCTTTTAGATATACAATTTACCAATCCCCTTTTTACCTCATCTGCCATGGCAGGACTGCTTGTTCCAAATCTTTTTGATTATATTCCGGGTAAAAGGGATATATTTTTTGGGAATTCTATAAAACACCTGTTACACTCCGATGAAGGAGTGAAAATCATTCATTATATGTTTTCCGCAATTGTAAAGCATTCATCACATGAACCAGATGAATGGCTGTATTATCAAAAAGGTTTTTTCTACGGATATGTTTCACACTGGATTGTCGATGCTCTGTTTCATCCATTTGTTTTTTACTGGTCAGGTTTCCCCACATTCAAAGACAACAGAATCTCATTCTACAGAAATCAGAATCTCCTCTTTGAATATACTGTTGATCAGTACATGGCATATTTTTTTAATTCTGAGCCATTTGACTATAATCTGGAAGCAATGCTTCCGGTTAAAGGTTCTGTTCAATATAAAGCCATCAAGGATTTAATTGCAGGAGCTATCGCCCATACAAATCCTTCCTTGAAAATCAATACACCATTGTTGCTTTACACAACGTTGGATACATTTGACATTGCTATAAAATCTGTACCTTTTGTGTATATGATTAAAAAAAATCGAAGCCCTCAGTTTGTTAAGCTGCTACGCTTTCTAGAAAAAAGATTCTATAGCGATTTTCTGGTACGATACCCTGATGGGAGAAGAATTAACCGGCACATATTAAATCTTCACCGTGAACGATGGTTTACCCCCACCGGTGAGCCGGGACTGCATTATGAATCGGTGGATGACCTGTTCAGGATTGCAAGGGACAAAACCGTATTCATATGGAAACAGCTTGAAGAACTGTTTACTCAACAAGATCATATTAGTGTACAACAATTAAGTACAGTTCTGGAATATTCCAATGCCTATACTGGCAAAAAAGGGTTTTCAATAGACAAAATGACTTTGCAGAATCCTATCAGGTTACGCAATTAAAGTTTATTTTAAATTTTTTATAGTTGTTTCAAAATGAAGTTTTGAAATTTTCTTAATATCTTCTATCGGAATTTGTTTTATAAGAGATGGATTTTCAATATAATCACTATTAGCAGTATACAGTGATAAAAATTTAATAAAATTAGTAGCGGCTATGCGATGTGGATTAATAGTGTTGTAATCTAAGTAGCTGTACAGTATTGCCAGTCCCAGATACACATTATAATAAATGGTACTGCTTAATGCAAGCTCTTCGCCCGTTACCTGATCAAAGAAAAAATAGTAGTTATTCAGGATTTTATGTGTTAACTCATGTATTTCAAACATTTTCCAGATTTCATCAAATATGGTTTCCTTGCTGATAAAAGCTTTTTTTATGCAATACTTTATGTCTTCAGTAACATGTGCACCAACAAAAAACATATTCTCGCAGGATTTCCCTTCAATTATTCTTTTTGAAATAATGTAATCATTGTACACCTCATCAGGGTTTATGTATATCATGTCAAAATAGAAGGTTGAATTGCTGGTTGAAAATTCATCATAATAAATCAAAGGCTGGACATTAAATATTTTTTCCTTGGTATTAAAAAGAGGATGATTAATGGTTACTGGCTTTCGTTTGCCAAAAATGCAATAGTCAAGAAGATATCTGTATCCATTTCCATCCCTGGTCTTTGAAAAACGCAATACTATATTTCTATATTCCAGTTTCTGTGTCAGTTGTTCTAATTCAGTTTCTGTTATTTTATCCGGCTCTTTATAAACCTGCAGAATCTGCTGCGCCAGACCTTTCAAGTGTGTATCCTTAAGTGTTCTCATATACGCTTCATACTGCATAACATTAAAGCCAGGTTTCTGCATAAGCCTTACAGGAATACTGTCAGCCTGTATTAAATTTACGAAATGCGGGTTTTCATTAAACAGTAATACTACGTAAGCGTACAACTTCCCGTTAGTGGTTCTAATATTCATCAAGTTTGGCCTGACGTTGGAAATATTAACCTCATAACCGGAGATACTCAACGGCCATAAAAGCAACAGCAGTAACAACAATCCGTTCTTTTTTACTGTAAAACCACCCATATAGTACATTCCTCATCTTACAATAATGTAGCTTTGTTATCATTATCATACAAAAAATAATTATCATTAAGCAATATAATAAAAAAATCTTTCCCTACCAAATGTTATTGAAAAATTTTATGGTTATTATCTTGTAACAATAATCATGTATTTTTTTCAAAATGAACCTGTTTCAATTTATGAGTAAAGCTTATAGCATAAACATTTTAGTATAAGAGGTTATCATGAAATTACTTGCACAGGGAACAATTAACGATTATTGCCAGGTTATAGGGCATATAGGCTATCCAGTATATATTATTAAGGGACATCACAAGATTATGATGATTGATGCAGGTATTAATCTTTTAGCACCAAAATATTACACTGATCTGACAACTATTCTGGGTAATCCGCAAAAACTCAATTATGCCGCAATTACCCATTCGCACTACGACCATATTGGAGCTATTCCGTACCTATTAAAAAAAATACCAGGATTAACAATAGTTGGTGCACAACGAATTCAGCAACTACTTAGGAAGCAGTCAGTTATTGATTTTATGACACACTTAAGCAACATACAAAAACCGTTATTTGAAGATCTAACAGGAAAGGAAGATGTTTCGCTTTCCAGTTTTGATATAACCCTACCTGTAAAAGATGGTGATACCATAGATCTTGGCGATCTTACCTGCGTGGTGTATGAAGTCCCCGGCCATACTCGTGATTCTCTGGCATATTATTTCCCCCAAATCAAAATGTTATTCCCCGGTGAGGCTGTGGGTGTTCCTCAGGGGATGGGTGGGCAGGAGGTACAGGTTGAATTTTTATCTTCATATGATGAGTATTATCATTCACTTGAAAAAATGGCATCCCTTGAAGTAAAGATTCTTTGTATGGCTCATGGTTTTGTATATACTGATGATGACGTAGCATCTTTTTTTGGCGCATCTATCAAAGCAACCGAGCAATACAAAAATTTACTATTAGCCTACCTTGATAAAGTTAATGGAAATATTGAAAGGGCAATTGAGTTAATTACCCTGGAAGAATATGACAAAAAAGGAACAATTCATCAGGAAAGGAATGCTTACATATCAAACCTCAGTGCACAGGTAAAATTAGTAGCCAAAGATTATCAGTACATCAAGGGGTAGCCAGAGAAATAACAAACCACATGAACATAACAATAATAATGATACCCCATAGTGCCACAAGGCTCATAGCAATACCAGGATGATTATACACCCATCTAAAAAGAGATGTTTCTTTATATTGAATAATGAGTGTAAAAACCTTATCAAAAAAAGTAGATTTTTTCTTTGATTTTTTCTTTCTGTTTTCACTTATAGCCATTGTTCCCTCACAATATACCAAGCCTACCAGCCTTTATAGAGATAGCATATATAAACATTTTACTAAATGTCAACTAATAAAATCTATAATGGATAAACCTATTTTTCCCGGCTGTAATAGTTGCGTATATATTCATCAATATAGCCTTGAGGGTCTTCAACCGCAGCTTTTGTAATCATAAATCTTTCAAGATTCATTAATTTAATCCCATAAGGATAATCATGGAATAAATCATCACAATACTGTTTTATACTCATCCCTGCAGTACGGGCCTTTTCCTGTATAATCTGTAATGCTTCATCCTCAAATTCCATCACTATGCCATGCTTTATTAAAAATTCCTTCTGGAAATTGCGAATGTTATCACTCAACAGTATTCGCTTTAATACCTCTTCAGGGTTTTCAACTACTTCCCTGTCTACAGTAAGCTTTTTTATATCCGTTGATGGAAGCGTTTTTTCAAATTTAATCAGGGTTTTTTCAAATACACTCAACAGCCCACGGGCTCCTGTACGTTCTTTATAAGCTTTGGATGATAGCATCCGTAATGCTTCATCTGTAAATTCAAGATCTATGCCATAAGCCCTGAAATCCAGCTTTTTGCCCAGTATAACTGTACTGTATTTATTCTTTAAAATCTTATACAAACCTTCCTCGTCCAGATCATTCAGCACAACTGTAACAGGCAAACGCCCAACAAATTCCGATTCAAAACCATACTCAATAAGGTCCTCTGTTTTTACCATTTTAAGGACACTCTGTCTATCCCGGCGCCTCACCTGTGATTTGTCAAAACCAATGGCTTGCTTATTTAAGCGTTTATTAATAATGTCCTCCAGACCTCCAAATGCACCGGAAACAATAAACAATATATTCCTGGTATTAATCTTCTTACGGGTTACCTTTCCCGTACGCTGTGCCTCCATAGCGGCTTCAACCTGTGAAGCAAGATCGTGTGGTGTTTTAAGGTCAACATCCGCTTCCTCCATAAGTTTTAAAAGATTGCGTTGAACTCCCGCACGAGATACATCTGGCCCATATACATTGCCACTTGAAGCTATTTTATCAATCTCATCTAAGTAGATGATGCCATATTCTGCTTTAGTTATATCGCCATCAGCTTCATGAACTAACTCGCGTACCAGATCCTCAACATCACCACCTACATATCCTGTTTCACTGAACTTGGTTGCATCAGCTTTTACAAACGGAACACCAATCTTTTTTGCTATTAATTTAATAATATATGTTTTCCCCACGCCAGTAGGACCAATAAGTAGCATGTTGCTTTTAATATTGCCAACTATCTTTTCATCTTCAGGTAATTCCTGTTCTAAGTACATACGGTTAAAATGGGTACAGATTTTTGTAGCAATAATCTCAATTGCTTCTTCCTGACCAACAATATATTTGTTTAAATAGCTTTCCAGTTCTTCAGGCTTTAACTGAAAGTTAATATCCCCCTGCCTGGACCTTACGCCAGCTTTACCACCAACAGGCTCAGCTTCTGGTGATACTTTATGTAATTCCTCATCCAAATTTAGTATATCTTTAATATTCTTAATATTTTCAGGCATCTGATTAGGCATTGATTTCCCTCGTTTATCGCATATATTTTTAATTACTTCAATTATAGCATAAAATTAGTTTTCATTATATTAATATAACAAAAAAATTTATAGATGCGGTAAATATTTTATTTATTGTAGTATTATGGATGTTTATACCTTATTGTAAACATTTATAATGATTAATAATTATATAATCGCTATAATTTAGCTTTCAATTATCCCCTAAGATTCTTGAAGCAATTCTTGAATATATTCCTTCGCTTTTGTCATGAATCCCGTTTTCATTTTTCCACGTCAAATACA